>NZ_JBVPVA010000332.1:0-6000 GCF_055612215.1 Actinomycetospora sp.
CTGGTGTTCCAGGGGACGCCCACCGGTGAGCTCGTCGCGCTCGACGCCGACACCGGCGAGAAGCTGTGGTCGTTCCAGTGCGGCAGCGGCCACCACAGCAGCCCGAGCACGTTCAGCGTCGACGGCCGGCAGTACGTCGTCGCGCCGACCGGCTGGGGCGGGTGGGTCGAGGGCTTCCTGCCCGGCCTGCTCGGCGCCGCCGCGGGCGACGCGCTGTTCTGCTTCGCGCTGCCGCAGTGACGGACCCGGGGTCCGTGCGGGCGACCCGCGCGGACTCCGGACCCGGTACGCACCACGGTCCACGAGGAGGTGAAATCCATGGAGCTCCACGTGTGGGAGGCCCCCGAGTTCGAAGAGATCGGGGTCGCTCCTGAGGTGACGATGTACGTCGCACAGATGGACGACTGACCGCGAGGATTCACCGGGAGGGGCGCCGGACGGGTTCCGGCGCCCCTTCGCGGTGTTCGTGATCTCCCGACTGGCGATCCCCGGAGGGCGGATGAGCACGGAGCAGACGATGGCCGGGCCGGAGGTCACGCGCTGGCTCTGCGAGATGTGTGGATTCATCTACGATCCGGAGGAGGGCGACCCCGACAGCGGCATCCCACCCGGGACGCCGTTCGAGGACATCCCCGACGACTGGATGTGCCCGATCTGCGGAGCCGAGAAGTCGGATTTCCGCGCGCTGGAACCGGGCGAGTTCCCGGAGATGTGAGGGTCTGAACAGATGATCACCGGATACGGCCACTTCGTCCAGCTCGCCGAGTCGCTGCAGTGGGACGAGACCGCCATCGACCTCTCCGCGGACATCGAGGCGTGGCCGAAGCTCGAGGACGAGGAGAGCGACCGGGTGCTCGGCCTGCTCGCCGGCTTCGTCGTCGGGGAGACGGCGGTCGCCACGCACCTCGGCAACTTCGAGACCGTCGCGACCACGGACGACTCGATGGCCGGGTGCTTCCGGTCACAGGCCCGCGACGAGGCGCGGCACGCCCGGTTCTTCGACCGCGTCGTGAGCGAGGTCGCGGAGGTGCCGGGCGAGAACCTGACCGAGCGCATGGACGCGCTGCGGGACCGGGTGAACCCCGACCTCGTCGAACTGTTCGAGGAGCGCCTCCCCAAGACCGCGCAGGCGGTGGCCGAGCAGCACGAGGGCCTCACCGCCGGGGTCGGGCTCTACCACATGATCCTCGAGGGCGTGGTCCTCACGGCCGGGCAGAACGCCCTGCTCGACACCCTGGAGAAGCTCTCGGTGCCGATGCCGGGGGTGCGCAAGGGGATGGAGCTCGTGCTGCGCGACGAGCGCTGGCACATCGGCTTCGGCTCGCGGGTCATCCAGAGCGCGGACGTCATGGGCGACGAGCTCGAGACGCTGCTGACCGAGGGGACGAAGGCCGCGTCGGCGTGGGGGGACCTGATCTCCCAGTCCGACGTCGAGAAGGTGGAGCACCTCCACAAGCGCCGGCTGAAGTCGGTCGGCATCAAGTTCTGGTAGCGGGAGGGCCGCTCCCGGTGCCCGGGAGCGGCCCCACGCGTCATCCGTGCGTCAGGCCGCGGCGCCGAGGGCCGACCCGACGCGGCGCACCGCGCCGCGCAGCTGGTCGCCCGGGCGCTGCTGCTCCCCGGCCTGCGCGGCGAGGACGACCAGCGCCCCGGTCAGGACCGGCACCGCGAACTGGAAGAAGGTCAGCTGGCGCTGGGCCTCGGCGGCCCCGACCGGCAGCGCCTGCGCGGCCTGGCTGACCGCCTGCCCGGCCTCCTTGTCGATCTCCTGGACGGCCTGCGCCGCTCCCCCACGGCCGGACTGCGTGGTGCCGCGGTCGAGGTGGGTGGTGGTGCTGGACGACACCTCGGGCGAGGCGTGGACGACCAGGTCCTCGACCTTCTTGCCGAGCACGCGGGTGTAGGCGGTGACGCCGAGGGCGGCGCCGGTGAGCGCGAGCTTGGCGACGGTCGTGCCGGTGGCCCCCTTCTGCAGGGCGGCCCGCTTGCGGTTGACCGCGAGCAGGCCGGCGCCACCGACGAGGTGGGCCGCGATGAAGGCGGTGTTGACCGGGCTCCACTTCGCCCAGCCGACGCTGGTGATGCGGGCGGTGGTGCGCTGCTGGTCGGCCTCCGCGGCGGCGGCGTTCAGGCCGGCGACGCCGAAGAGCGAGCCGCCGAACCAGGCGGCGAGGCCGATGTCGTGGAGAGCACGGAAACCGGTGTTGCGGACGCTCATCGTTCTCCTTCGTGGAATCAGGTGCGCGGTGGTGCCCGGCCGAACCGCACGCGCAACCGTGACGCGATCGGGGCGAAACACGGGTCCGGAACCGCCCCCCGCGGGTACCAGCGCCCGTGAAACCCGCTCAGCTCCTCTCCGCCGGTCTGATCGCCCGCAGCGTCGCCCGGGGCGTCCGCCGCGACCACGACGACGAGGGGCCTCGCCCGGCCGTCAGCGCCCGGACGGCGGACCTCCCCCCGGGCTCGGGGGCGACGAAGCCGACGGAGATCCCGGCCGCCGGGTGGTGGCAGATCGTCCGGCGGGCCTTCGCCGAGGGCAGCAAGGACAACATCAGCATGCTCGCGGGCGGGGTCACCTACTTCGGTTTCCTCGCGATCTTCCCGGCGCTGATCGCGCTGGTGTCGCTCTACGGGCTGGTCGCCGACCCGGCCCAGGCCGCGCAGACCCTGCAGAGCGTCACCTCGGCGCTGCCCGAGACCACCAAGCCGCTCCTGGCCGAGCAGCTGCAGTCCGTGGTCACCGCCAGCAGCGGCGGCCTGACGACCGGGCTGATCATCGCGGCCCTCGCGGCGCTGTTCAGCGCCTCCAGCGGCACCCAGAACCTCATGGCGGCCATCAACATCGCCTACGACGAGACCGAGACGCGTGGCGCGGTGAAGCTGCGCCTGCTGGCCCTCGCCCTGACCCTCGGCGCGGTCCTGTTCGTCATCGTGTCGATCGCCCTGGTCGCCGTGGCCCCGCTGGTGCTCGACCTGCTCGGCCCGGTCGGACAGGTCATCGGCCAGGTCGTTCGCTGGGTGCTGTTGGTGGTCCTCGTGGTGGTCGCCCTCGCCGTCCTCTACCGCGTGGCGCCCGACCGCGACGCGCCGCGCTTCCGCTGGGTCACCCTCGGCTCGGTGGCCGCGACGGTGCTGTGGGTCGTCGGCAGCGTGCTGTTCAGCCTCTACGTGAACAACTTCGGCAGCTACAACAAGACCTACGGGGCGCTCGCCGGCGTCGTCGTGCTCCTGCTGTGGATGTACCTGACCAGCTACATCGTGCTGCTCGGGGCCGAGATCAACTCGGAGTCGGAGTACCAGACCGCCGCGGACACCACGAAGGGCCGCTCCCAGCCGATGGGGGCGCGGGGCGCGGTCAAGGCCGACGACTCGCTCTCCACCGGTCGCCTCTAGGTGCGCGCCGCGCCCGTGAGCACTTCTCCGTCCTATGACACGGGAAAGTGCTCACGAGGCGGAGCCACCCAGGGTGTGCAGCGCCTCGGCGTAGGCGTCGGCCGCGGCCGTACGTGCGGCGAGCACCCGCGAGCCGGTCGCGGTGAGGCGGTAGCGCCGCGGGTCGTGCGGCGCGCGGCGCACGAGCCGGTTGCGGTGCAGGCGGTGCAGCGACGCGAAGATCTGCTGGGCCGAGGGCTGCCGGGTCCGGCGCGCGTCCTCGCGCAGCCGCCGCCCCACCTCGTAGCCGTCCAGGTCGCCCGACGTGAGGGCGGCGAGCACGAGCGTGTCGGCCCGCTCGCGGTCCCGGACGCCCGAGGGCCGGGCGGTGGTGCTCGTGGGTGTGGTCATGCCGCACTCTTCCCCCGGCCGCGCATCAGGTCGAGCAGCTCGGAGAGCGACTGCACGACGTGGCGCGCGCCGGCCTCGGTCAGCTCGTCGTCGGAGAACCCGCCGGTGCGCACCGCCAGGAACGGCACCCCGGCGCGGACGCCGGCCTGACCGTCCCACACGGAGTCGCCGACGAGCACCGCGTCCGTGGTGCCGACCTGCGCGACCGCGAGCTCGACGAGGTCGGGAGCGGGCTTGCTCGCCTCGACGTCGCTCGAGGTCACGACAGCGTCGGCGTAGCGGCGGCCGTCAACGAGGCCGAGCAGGTGCTCGGCGGTCCCGCTCGAGCCCGAGGTGGCGAGCACGATCCGCAGCCCGTCCTCGCGCAGGCCGCCGAGCAGGGCCTCGGCGTCCCCGAACGGCGCCACCTCGCCGATCAGGGCGTCGAACTCCTCGCCGTGCGCGGCGCGCACGTCGTCGCCGAAGTCGGCCTCGGCCTGCTCCCCCGCCACGTGGGTCACGAGCTGGTCGCCGCCCATCCCGACGGCGCGGTGCAGGTGCCAGATCGGCAGCGTGGTGCCGAAGCGGCGGAACGCCCGGTACCAGGCGAGGGCGTGCTGGTAGTTCGAGTCGACGAGGGTGCCGTCGACGTCGAGGATCGCGGTGTCGGGCATGGCGGGGCGGGTGCCCGGTGGGTGCCGGTCGTCAACCGCCTGCTCGACCACCCCACGGGTCCCGGGAGGGCGTCCCGGTTGTGCTCCCGGCCCGCGACCAGTAGCCCTGCACCGTGGACCTCGCCGTCGCCGGGATCGTGTTCGGGCTCGTCGCGCTCGCGGAACTGCCCGACACCAGCGCCGTGGCGGCCGTGGTGCTGGGAAGCCGTTTCCCGCCGCGGCTCGTGCTCCTGGGTGCGGTGGCCGCGCACACCGTGCAGACCGTCGTCGCGGTGGCGGCCGGGAGCGTGGTGGCCCTGCTCCCCCGGCGTCCGCTCGAGTGGGGCCTCGTCGTGATCTTCCTCATCGCGACCGTGCTGGTCCTGCGCGAGGACGACGACGATGACGACGACGACGCGCCGGCCCTCGACGGGTCGCCCGGCACCCGGCGCAAGGTCGTCGCGACCGCGTTCGGCATCGTGCTGCTCGCCGAGCTCGGCGATCCGACGCAGATCATCACCGCGACGCTCGCCGCCCGGTACACCGACCCGCTCGCCGTCGGCATCGGCGCCGCGCTCGCGCTGTGGGTGGTGTCGGCCGTGGCCGTGTACGGCGGCGACCGGCTGCGGCGCGTGCTGCCGGCGCAGTGGCTGACGCGGATCGCCGCCGCGATCCTCGTGGTCCTCGCCGTGCTGACCGCGATCGACGCGATCACGGGGTGAGGCCGGGCCTCCACCCCGTCTCGTCCCGCCGGTGGAGGCGCGGGCGCCGGCGCCGGGGCGACGATGGACCCGTGTCCGAGACCGACCTGCCGCAGCTCCCCTTCCCCACGCCCGACCCGCTCGGCCTGGCCCCGGCGCTCGGGCCGCTGCGCGAGCACACGCCGATCACGCGGGTGCGGACGCGGACCGGCGACGAGGCCTGGCTGGTGACGACGCACGAGCACGTCCGGGCGCTGCTCGGCGATCCGCGCCTGGGCCGCTCCCACCCCGAGCCGGAGAAGGCCGCGCGGCTGCACGACGGGGTGCTGCTCGGCGGGCCGAGCGGGGACCACGAGCACGAGCAGGAGTCGCACCGGCGGATGCGGCGCCTGCTGGCGCCCGCCTTCTCCGCGCGACGGATGCGCGCCCTCGACGACCACGTGCGGGCGCTGGTGGCGACCCTGGTCGACGACCTGCTGGGCCGTGACCGCCCGGCGGACGTGCACGACGCCCTCTCGGTCCCGCTGCCCACGCTGGTCATCTGCGAGCTGCTCGGTGTGCCCTACGCCGACCGCGACCGGTTCCGCGTCTGGTCCGAGCAGGCCGGGACCCTCGAGGGCGGGTCGAGCCGGGCGGGCATCACCGCGCTGGGGACCTACGTGTGGGGACTGCTCGCCGCGAAGCGGGGGGCCCCGGGCGAGGACGTCCTCTCCGACCTGGTCACGGCCCAGCGCGAGGACCCGACCCTCACGGACCTGGAGGTCACCGGCATCGCGACCACGCTGCTGTTCGCGGGTCACGAGACGACGGTCAACCGCGTCGACGCCGGGATCCTGCGGCTGTTCCCGCACGAGGGGCCGCGGTGCGCGGTCGGCGGCGAGGAC
>NZ_JBVPVA010000353.1:0-8795 GCF_055612215.1 Actinomycetospora sp.
TTCACCCAGGACGACGCGCACATCTACTGCACCCGCGAGCAGATGGCCGGCGAGATCACCTCGCTGCTGACCTTCGTGCTCGACCTGCTGCGCGACTACGGCCTCGACGACTTCTACCTCGAGCTCTCCACCCGCAACCCGGAGAAGTCGATCGGCACCGACGAGGAGTGGGAGGAGGCCACCGACGCACTGCGCGAGGCCGCCTCGAGCTTCGGGCTCGACCTCGTCGACGACCCGGGCGGCGCCGCCTTCTACGCGCCGAAGATCAGTGTGCAGGCCAAGGACGCGATCGGCCGCTACTGGCAGATGTCGACGATCCAGGTCGACCTCATGCTGCCCGACCGCTTCGAGCTCGAGTACACCGCGAGCGACGGGTCCCGCCAGCGGCCGGTGATGATCCACCGGGCGCTCTTCGGGAGCATCGAGCGCTTCTTCGGTGTGCTCACCGAGCACTACGCGGGCGCGTTCCCGGCCTGGCTCGCGCCGGTGCAGGCCGTCGCGATCCCGGTCTCGGCCGACCAGGCGGACTACGTCGACGGCATCGTCGCGACGCTGCGGGCGCAGGGTCTGCGCGTCGAGGCCGACCACGCGGACGACCGGATGCAGAAGAAGATCCGCACGCACACCCTCCAGAAGGTGCCGTTCCTGCTGCTCGCGGGCGGCAAGGACGAGGCGGCCTCGGGCGAGCGCAGCGACGGGACACGGTGGCAGGGTGCGGTGTCGTTCCGCTTCCGCGACGGCTCGCAGCTCAACGGCGTCCCGGTCGACGAGGCGGTGGCGGCGCTGACCGGGTGGGTCGCGCGCCGCGAGAACGCCTCGCCCGACGAGGCGACCTTCGGCCCGCTCGTGACGCGTGCCTGACCCGACGAGCACGATGGACGCGCGATGACCGACGACGGGGTGGGACGCGACGGGACCACGTCCGCCGGGCTGCCCGCACAGCCGGGCCGGCCGGAGTCGGGGGTTCCGGTCGGCCACCCGCCCGGCGCCGACGAGCTCCCCGGGGCCGGCACCCCCGACGGGTTCCGCCGGCTGTGGGCGCCGCACCGGATGGCCTACATCGCGGGGGAGTCGGGGACCGGGGAGGTCGACGGCGGGTGCCCGTTGTGCGCCATCCCGCAGCGCTCCGACGAGGACGGGCTCGTCGTCGCCCGCGGCGACCTCGTGTACGCCGTGCTCAACCTGCACCCGTACAACCCGGGCCACCTCATGGTCGTGCCGTACCGCCACGTGGCGCTGCTCGACGAGCTCACCGACGAGGAGTCCTCCGAGCTCATGCGCCTCACCCAGCAGGCGATCCGGGCCCTGCGGACGATGTCCTCGCCGCACGGCTTCAACGTCGGCATCAACCTCGGGCACGTCGCCGGCGGCTCGCTGGCCGACCACCTGCACCAGCACGTGGTCCCGCGCTGGGGCGGTGACGCCAACTTCATCACCGTCATCGGCCAGACCAAGGTCATCCCGGCCCTGCTCGCGGAGACCCGGGCCCGGCTCGCGGAGGTCTGGCAGGTCCAGGCGGGCGGAACGACCGGGGCGGGCACAGCGCCGGAGAACGTGGCCGGGGCATGATCAACCGTTGGGGCCGTGCGGTCATGTCCGGGGTCGTCGAGCCGACGAGCGCCTGGTTGGTCCGCCGGGGCGTCCACCCCGACGCCGTCACGGTCCTCGGGACGGTCGGGGCCACCGCCTCGGCGCTGTGGCTGATCCCGACGGGCCACCTCTTCGCGGCCGCGCTGGCCGTCTGGTTCTTCGCGATGCTGGACATGCTCGACGGCTCGATGGCTCGGGCCCGGGGGGTGAAGAGCCCGTTCGGCGGCGTGCTCGACTCGGTGTGCGACCGCCTCGCCGACGGCGCCGTCTTCGCGGGCGTCACGTGGTGGGCCGCCTCGACGGGACGCTGGTTCGTCACCGGGCTCGCGCTGACCTGCCTGCTCGCCGGCCAGCTCATCTCCTACGTCAAGGCGCGGGCCGAGGGTGCGGGCCTCGAGGGCGGCGGCGGGCTCGTCGAACGCCCCGAGCGGCTCATCCTCGGCCTCACCGCCATCGGGCTGACCGGCCTCGGCGTGCCGTACGCGCTGGAGGTGCTGCTGTCGCTGCTGGCGCTCGGGTCGGTGATCACGGTCGTGCAGCGCGTCGTCGCGGTGTGGCGCAGCGCCCGGGAGCAGTACGGCGCGGCCACCGGCCGCACCGACGACGCGGCCGGCCCCGCCGAACTGCCGGCCCGGCCCGCCCACGAGAGCAGGGACGTCGAGCGGTGACGCGAGCCGATCGATCCGGCCGGTCCACCCGCGACACCGCGGCCGACCTCGCCGGGCGCGCCGCCGACCTCGGTTACGCGGCGGGCTGGCGGGTGGTCCGCGAGCTGCCGGCCCCGGTCGCGCGGGTCGCCTTCGACGCCGGGGCCGACCTGGCCGCCCGCCGCCGCGGGCCCGGCGTCGCGCGGATGCGGGCGAACTACGCGCGGGTCCGGCCGGACCTCACCGACCCGCAGCTCGACGAGCTCACCCGCGCCGGCGCCCGTTCCTACGCGCGCTACTGGCGCGAGGCGTTCCGGCTGCCCGCGATGGACCACAAGGAGCTGGCCGACCGGGTCGACCCCGCCGTGCACGGCCGCGAGCACCTCGACGCGGCCCTCGCGCGCGGCCGCGGCGCGGTCGTCGCGCTGACGCACTCCGGCAACTGGGACGTCGTCGGGGCCTGGGCGGTCCAGCGCTACGGCGGCTTCGCGACGGTGGCCGAGCGGCTGCGGCCCGAGGCGCTGTTCCAGCGGTTCGTCGACTACCGCGAGTCCCTCGGCTTCGAGATCCTGCCGATGACCGGCGGCGAGGCGCCCGTGCGCGGGCTGCTCCGCGCGCTGCGGGCCGGGCGGATCGTCTGCCTGGTCGCCGACCGCGACCTCTCGCGCCACGGCGTCGGGGTGGACTTCTTCGGCCACCGCGCCGCCATGCCGCCGGGGCCGGCGTCGTTGGCGGCCGCCACCGGCGCGGCGCTGCTGCCGCTGGGCTGCTGGTTCACCGGCTCGGGGAGCCCCGGTGACGACGGCGAGGAGGGCTGGGGGTTCCGCATCCACCCGCCGGTCCCGGTCGACGGTCGCGACGGCGTGCCCGCGGCGACCCAGGCGGTGGCCGACGCCTTCGAGGCCGAGATCGCCGAGCACCCCCAGGACTGGCACATGCTCCAGCGGATCTGGCCCGACCTCGGCTAGACGACTTCCGGGGAATCATCTTCCACGGAAGGACGTTCGAGGGGGCATGAGCATCCCCGCCGTCATGCGGGCCGTCGTCCTGGACGCGCCCGGCCCGCCCGAGGCCCTGCAGGTCCGCGAGCTGCCCGTGCCCGAGCCGCGCACCGGCCACGTCCTGATCCGGGTCACCGCCTCCGGGCTCAACCGCTCCGAGCTGCACACCCGGCTCGGCCTGGCCGAGGGCGTCACCTTCCCGCGGGTCCTCGGCATCGAGGCGACGGGCTACGTGGCGGCCTGCCCGGGCGGGGAGTTCGCCGAGGGCGCCCGCGTGGTCGCGATGATGGGCGGGATGGGCCGGGTCTTCGACGGCGGCTACGCCGAGTACACGAACGTCCCGGTCGCGCAGGTCACCGAGGTCCGCACCGACCTCGACGACGCCGTGCTCGGCGCGATCCCCGAGATGCTGCAGACCGCGTACGGGTCGCTGACCGTCGGGCTCGACGCACAGCCGGGGGAGACGCTGCTGATCCGCGGCGGGACCTCGTCGATCGGGCTCGCCACCGCGGTCCTGGCCAAGCAGCGCGGCATGAGGGTGCTCTCGACCACCCGCGATCTCGCCCGGTCCGACCTGCTCACCGGCGTCGGCGTGGACCACGTGGTGCTCGACGACGGGGCGGTGGCGCCGCGGGTCCGCGCGATCCTGCCCGAGGGCGTCGACCGCGCGCTCGAGCTCGTCGGCACCCCGACGTTGCCCGACACCCTCGCCGCCGTCCGCGTCCACGGCGTCGCCTGCGTCTCGGGGATGCTCTCGAACGTCTGGACGATCCCGGACTTCTACCCGATCGCCTACCTCCCCCGCGGGGTCCGGCTCGCGGGCTACGGCGGGGACGCCTCGGACCTGCCCGCCGACGTGCTCCAGCGGTTCTGCGACGACGTCGCCGCCGGCCGCGCCACGGTCCCGCGGGGCCGGACGTTCCGCCTCGACGAGATCGCCGAGGCGCACCGGCTCATGGAGGACGGCCACGCCGGCGGGAAGCTCGTCGTCGTCCCGTGACACCCCCGCTGCGACGTCCGGGTCACCCGCAACCGCTTTCGGTCCGGGTCGGCGCGCGGCTCGTGTAGGACCGGTCCGTGCCGGAGTCCCGCACCGCACACGTCGAGGCCACGGTGGAGCGGCTCTGCCGCGAGCTGGGCCCCGGCGCGCTGCTGCCCGGGGAACGGGACCTCGCGGCTCGGTGCGGGGTCTCGCGCTCCACCGTGCGGCTGGCGCTGGCGGAGCTCACGAGCAGGCGGGTGGTCGAGCGGCGGCACGGCGCGGGGACCTACGTGCGGCGCACCGCCCGCGCCCAGCCGCTCGACGCGCTCTCGTTCCACGACGACATGGCGCGGCGCGGGCTGCGCCCGTCCTCCCGCCTGCTGTGGTGCGACGAGGTCGCCGCCGACGACGACCTCGCGGCCCACCTCGAGGTGCCGGTCGGGGACCCGGTCCGGCGGGTCGCCCGCCTCCGGCTGGCCGACGGCGAGCCGATGGCCCGCGAGCTGCTGCACGTGCCCACGCGCCTGGTGCCCGGCCTGTCCGGCGCCGACCTCGACGGCGACGCCTCCTGGTACGCGCTGCTGGAGTCGCGCTACGGACGTCGGGTGGTGGACGGCGTACAGACCGTCGAGCCGGTGCTCGTGGCGGGCGAGGACGCCGTCCTGCTCGACCTCCCACCCGGCCGGACCGGGTGGCACTTCCTGCGCACCTCGCGCGACGAGCGCGGCACCGTCGTCGAGCGGGTGGACGCGCTGGTCCGGGCCGACCGCTACCTGGTCGAGATCGAGATCGCCCGCCCCCGCCGACCCCCGGACTAGCCGGTCCGGGTGCCCCGACCGGGGGAGCTCCCCGGACGATCCGGTCGCCGCGCGCCCGTACGCTCCGCGCATGACCACGACCGCCCGCCCGCGGCGGGGGACGGTGTCGGGTGCGGCGGCCGGCGTGCTGCTCGCCGTCGCCGGGCTGGCCGGCCTGGCGGTCCTGCTCGTCGCGCTCGGCGCCCTCGTCCCCGGGCTCGGCGGCCTCCTGCCCGTCCTCGGCGGGCTGCCCGGGTACGCCACGCTCGCCGTCCCTGGCTACGGCCCCACGCTCGTCGTCGTGGGCCTGGTCGCCGTGGTGCTCGCGGTCCTGCTGCGCCGGCGGCTGGGGCGCACGGGCACCGTCGTCGCCGTCGGGGCGGGGATCGCCACGGCAGCGCTCGCGGTCGTCGTCGCGATCGTCGTCGCCTCCACGGTGTCCGCGGGCGGCTCGGTGAACCCGCTGACCGCCGTCGCCCCCACCGGAGGCCTCGCCCCGCCCGACGGCGACCCGGTCTACGCGACGGGCCCCGACGGCGTCGCGCTGCACGCCGCCGTGTGGAACCCCCGCGGGGCCACGGGTCCCGCGCCCGTACTGGTCTACGTCCACGGCGGCGGGTGGGTCGGCGGCTCGGAGCTCGGCAACACCGCGGACCTGCGGGCCTTCGCCGACCAGGGCCGCCTCGTGATCAGCGTCGCCTACACCCTCGCGACCCCCACCCGCCCGACGTGGGACGTCGCCGGGCCCCAGGTCGCGTGCGCGCTCACCAAGATCGCCGCGCTCGCCCCCGGGCTGGGCGGGGACCCGGGCCGGATCGTGCTGGCCGGGGACTCCGCGGGCGGGCAGCTCGCGGTGTCGGTCGCCTATCACGCGGCGTCGGGCACCCAGGCGTCGTCGTGCGGCGGGGTGGTCCCGGTGCCGCGCGGGGTGGTGGTGCAGTACCCGGCGGTCGACCTCGTCGACGCGTACGCCCACGGGACCGACCCCGGCCACCCGACGGTGTCCGACCACTACCTGCTGGACTACTACACCGGGGGCAGTCCGCAGCGGGTGCCCGACCGCTACCGGGCGCTCTCCGGCGTCCCCGCGATCACCCCGCAGGCGCCGGCCACGCTCGTCCTCGGCCCGACCCGCGACGAGCTCGTGCCCCCGGAGGGCGTCACGGCGTTCGCCGAGGCGGCGCGGGCGGCGGGCGTCGACGTGACGCTGGTCCGGGTGCCGTTCGCCAACCACGCCTACGACACGCTCGGCGCCGGGTCGCTGGGCAACCAGGCGAGCCTCTCGGTCCGCGAGCACTGGCTCGACCGCCACGGCTGGTGAGCCGGCGTCAGCGCAGGATCTCCACGAGCAGCACCCAGGCCCCCACCAGCCCACCGCCGAGCGCGAACCCGATCGCCGGCGCGAGCCAGACCAGCCCGCCGAGCCCGCCGACGAGCAGCCCGACCCCGGCGAGCAGGGTGCCCGCGACGAGGACGAGCGGCGGCAGCACCGTCGCGAGCAGCCAGGCCGCGAGGGGGACCTCGGGGATCGGCCGGGGGAGCATCACGGCGAGGCCCGCGCCGACCCCCACCGCCAGGACCACGAGCACGACGCCGAGCACCGTCGCGCCCCAGGGCACCAGGACGGCGAGGGCCAGGAAGACCGGCGTGGCGAGCAGGACGAGCGCGGACGCGGCCCGCGCGGTGGTGTGCGGTGAGCCCACCACGGCGGAGATGTTGATGGAGAGGGCCACGAACAGGAGGCCGGCGAGCGCGGCGGCGGCGCCGGCGGTGGCGACCGCGAAGTCGCTCCACGCGGCGGGGTCGGCGAAGGCCGACGGGTCGCTCACGGGCGGGTCGCTCACGGGGCCGAGTCTCCCGCGCCGTCGCCCGCGGCCGCGTCACCCACGCGCGCGAGATCCACGACGGCGAGCGAGCCCGCGTCGCGCAGGGCCTTGCGGTCGGAGTCCGCGAGGTCGGCGAGGGGCCGGTAGGTCAGGGTCATCGGATCGATGCCGAGGGCACGGGCGTCCTCGGTCTCGAGGCGCTCCACCACCGTCTTCGACACCAGCGTCTGGCCGCCCGTCGCGACGTGCTCGATCCGGGCGCACTCGGTGACCTCGTCGCCCAGCGCCGTGACCTCCAGGCGTCCGCCGGTGACGATCTGACCGATGTAGAGGTCGGCGCCCCAGTGGACGCCGAGGTTGACCCGGCAGTCGGCGACCCGCACGCCGATGCCCTCCGCGGCGAGCTCCTCGACGATCGTCCGCACGGCCGCCGGGAAGGCCAGCGCGACGGCGAGGGCGGCGGCCGCGGCGTCGGAGTCGCCCGAGTGCCGGTCCTCCTCGGCCCGGGCGGCGAGGAAGAAGGCGCTCGCGCCGTCCCCCGCGTGCTTGCCGACGATGCCGGCGTGCCGGGCGACGAGGTCGTCGAACGTCGTGGTGAACCGGCGGATCAGCTCGAAGTAGGCCGGAGTGGGCAGCGCGCGGGAGAGCGGCCCGGAGGAGTCGATGTCGGCGAACACGACCGCGGCCGGCCGTCGGCGCGGCTCGGTGAGGTCGGCCATGCGCGTGAACATCGCCTCGTCGCCCTCGCTGACCAGCGCGAGCACGCGCGCCGGCAGCAGCGGGGCGAAGACCAGCGCGGTGCCCGCGACGGTCCCGTCGGAGGCCCGCACCGTCACGCCGAGCATCCCGACGGGGCGGCGCCGGCCGGCCAGGTTGAGCTCCACCGGTGAGACCCAGAGCGACGCGAGGTCGGGCGCGGCGAACCGCCGCTCGAGGTCCTCGCGCACCGCCCGTCGGGTCGGTTCGGTGAGCATCGCCGCCCACAGCGGCAGCTCGAGGCCCTCGGCGATGTGCAGGCCGTAGCCGACCTCGGTCTCCGCGTCCGCCCCCGCCAGCTCGAGCATCTGCTCGGAGACCCACTGCAGCCGGCCGTCGTCGTCGTAGACCTGGGCCGCGGTGCGGCTCGCCTCCAGCGCCTCGACGACGTCCTGGCGGAGCTCGGAGAGCCGATCGTCCACCGATCGGACGCTAGCGGTGGACCGTCGGGTCCCGCTCGCGGGGGCGGATGCGCTACGCGAACGAGGTTGCGCCGACCGCATGGTGACATGGGCCACACCAGCAGGCTACGTTCATCGGATGAACGCGGCGGGGCCCGGATCACCCGCGGGACTGCGCGAGGCGAACCGTCGCCGGGTGCTCGACGCCGTGCTCGAGGCGGGGGAGCCGACCCAGTCGGGCATCGCCGCGGCCACCGGCCTCGCCCCCGCCACGGTGTCGAACATCGTGCGGCACCTCGTCGGCACGGGCAGCCTCAGCGCGACGACGACCGTGCGCGGCGGCCGACGGGTCCGCGCGGTCCGGCTCGTGCCGCCGGCCGGCTACGTCGCGGGGGTGGACTTCGGGCACCGCCACGTCCGCGTCGGGCTCGCGCGCGCGGCCGACACCGTGCCCCGGGCCGCACCGGACGGATCCGCCGGGCCGCTGCCGCCCCTGGTCGCCGAGCGTGTCGCCGACCTGCCCGAGGGCCACCGCGTCGACGACGGGCTGGACACCGCCGCCGCGCTGCTGGCCGAGGCGCTGGACGCCGCCGACGTCCGGCCGTCCGGGCTGTGCGGGGTCGGCATCGGCCTGCCCGCCCCGATCGACGTCCGCAGCGGCGCCGTCGGCGAGCCGGGCATCCTGCCGGGCTGGGTCGGGGTCGACGCCGCCGCCCGGGCCTCGGCGCGGCTGGGCGTCCCGGTCGCCGTCGACAACGACGCCATGCTCGGCACGCTCGCCGAGCAGGCCTGGGG
>NZ_JBVPVA010000438.1:0-1702 GCF_055612215.1 Actinomycetospora sp.
CAGCGCGGCGCCGTCCCGGCCGCCGAACGCCGCCACGCCGTGCGGCAGGGCCGCGAAGGCCGGGGTGGAGTCGAGGATCGCCGTCACCGCGGTGAGGTCGCAGACGTCGGCGAGGGACCGGACCATCTCGGTGATCTCCGCAAGGTCGTCGACCACCCACGTGTCGGGCTCGTCGGCGACGAGCTCGGGCGCGCCGATGACGTCGTAGCGCTGGATGTCCTCGGGGGTCAGCTCGTCGACCGACAACCCGCCGACCACGCCCCACGCCGGGTGGTCGGCGAGGTCGTGCGGGGTGCCGTCGGCGTCGCTCGTCCGGATCCACGCGGCCAGGTCGGCGGCGTCGGCGAAGGCGAACACGTGGTCGTCGTCACCGAGGAAGGCCTCCCACTCCTCGCCGTCCTCGCGCCAGCGCGGAGCCCAGAGGGTGACGAGGTCCCCGTCGGTGAGCGCGAGGGTGATGGGGACGATGTCCTGGGCCATGGTGTGGCCTCCGGGTCTCCTGCGGGGTGATCACGTGCGGCGCCACCCTAGGGGTGCGCGGGTGACCAGGCCGTTCGGGGACGTGACCCGCGCGGAGAGGCCTGCGACGGGCCCGGCGTGGCAGGCTGCCGGCGTGCGGTTGCTGCGGACGCCCGAGGAGCGCTTCTCCGCCGTCGAGGGCTTCGCCCACCGACCCCGCTACGTCGAGGTCGCCGACCCCGACGGCGGCCCGGACCCGGTGCGCGTGGCCACCTACGGCGTCGGCCCGGAGGGGCCCGACGCGGGCCCGACCGTGCTCCTGCTGCACGGGGAACCGACCTGGTCCTATCTCTACCGCCACGTCCTCGACGCGCTGGCCGGCGCGGGCGTGCGGGCGGTCGCGGTCGACCTCGTGGGCTTCGGGCGCTCCGACAAGCCCGCGGAGGTGACCGACCACAGCTACGCCCGCCACGTCAGCTGGGTGCGCGAGGCGGTGTTCGAGGCGCTCGGGCTCGACGACCTCGTGCTCCTCGGGCAGGACTGGGGCGGGCTCATCGGGCTGCGGCTCGTGGCCGCGGACCCCGACCGGTTCCGGGCGGTGGTCGCGGCGAACACCGGGCTCCCGACCGGTGACGTGGACATGCCCGAGCCGTGGTGGCGCTTCCGGCGGGCCGTGGAGCGCGCCGACACCCTCGACGTCGGGCGGCTCGTCGCCTCGGGGTGCGCGCGGGGTCTCCCGTCCGCCGTCCGGGCCGCGTACGACGCCCCGTTCCCCGACGAGGCCAGCAAGGCGGGCCCGCGGGCGATGCCCCTGCTGGTTCCCACCCGGCCCGACGACCCGGAGACCGGGGCCAACCGCGCGGCGTGGGCCGCGCTGGCCGACTACACCCGCCCGTTCGTGGTGGCGTTCTCGGACTCCGACCCCATCACCGGGCCGATGGGCCCGGTCCTGCGCGAGCACATCCGGGGGGCGGGCGCCGGGGGCGGCGAGGACCCCGGGCACGCCGTGCTCCGCGGCGCGGGCCACTTCCTGCAGGAGGACGCCGGGTCGGAGCTCGCGTCCGTCGTCGTGGGCGTCGTCCGCCGGCTCGACCGTCCGGGCGACGGGCCCGGCGCTTGAGGCCCATCCCTCGAGAACCCTCGAAGGAGTGAAGTAACCCCGGGCCCCGTGACTCGCCGGCGAAACCTGCCGTTGGGGGGGACGTGACAGTCGGGCCCGGTCACCACGGGCCCGGAATACCTG
>NZ_JBVPVA010000607.1:0-5939 GCF_055612215.1 Actinomycetospora sp.
CAAGGCCGGCCGGCCTGCCCCACGTGCTGTTGATCAACGAGGCGCGAGGGGCCTACCGATCCGGCGGGCCGGGTCGCGGCCCCGGGCCCCCGTACGGGTACTGGCCCGGCAGCGGCCCCGACGGCGGGTACTGCCCGGGTAGCGGACCTGACGGCGGGTACTGCCGGGGCACGGGACCCGACGGCGGGTACTGGCCGCCGTGCGGGTACTGCCCCGGCACCGGCCCCGACGGCGGGTACGGCGGGCCCGCGTACAGGCCGCCCCGCCCCGGCGGTCCTCCCGGTGGCGGCTGCGAGCCCGGCGGCTGCGGGACCCCGGGCGCGGTGATCGCGGCGAGGCGGGTGCGGCGCACGTTCTCGAGGAGCTCGTCGTGCCACTCGGGCTTGGGTGGGATCGCGCCGCGGTCGGCCCGCGCGCGCAGGAACGCCAGCTCGGACACCGCGTGCTGGTAGTGCACGACGGCGTCGGCGGCCGGCTTCCCCGCGGTGCGGCGCACCGCCGTCCGCCAGCGTCGTCGCCCCGCCATGCTCCCGAGCAGCGGCACCTCGCTCTCGGCGATCCAGCCGGCCGAGGCGAACCCCGGCATCTGCGAGGCCAGCACGTCCCGCTCCCGGCGGCGCTGCCACAGCACCAGCCCGAGGATCCCGACGAACAGCGGCAGCATGATCAGGATGTAGACCCCGAAGAAGCCCGGGCCGAGCTGCGTCGCGGAGTTCCACAACGCGTGCAGGATCACCGCGAGCACGTAGCCGAGCAGGATCGCGACGCCGCCCACCCACCGGGAGCGCACGCTGGCGGCGATGCCGACCCCGATCCCCGTCATCGACGTGAACAGCGGGTGCGCGAACGGGGAGAGCAGTCCGCGCAGGACGAAGGTCGCGACGATCCCGGCGGCCGGCGCCGCGCCCGCCTCGGTGAACGCCCGCCCGAAGTAGATGATGTTCTCGGTGAACGCGAAGCCGGCGCCGACGAAGCCCGCGTAGACGATCCCGTCGACGATCCCGTCGAACTCGCGGCGCCGCAGCAGCAGGAGCCCGACGACGAAGGCGCCCTTGACGAACTCCTCGACCAGCGGCGCCGAGATCACGGCCCCGACGACGTCGCCCTGTCCCTGGCCGAGCAGCAGCTCTGCCGCGATCACCGCGCTCGAGTTGATGACGAGCGCGACGAGAGCGGCGAGGCCCGCGCCCCAGAGGAACGCGGTCAGCAGCAGGCGCGGCGGCTCGGGCTCCCAGCGGTCGATCCAGGCGAACGCGAGCAGCACCGGACCGACGGGGAGCATCGCGCAGATCGCGCCGACGATCACACCCCCGGTGCCGATCTCGGTACTCGCGAGCCCGATCGCCGCGAGCGCGCAGACCCCCAGCACGATGAGCCCGACGACGGGCCAGACGAGCGTGCGCCGCTGCTGGGGCGCGAGCCGTGCCGGGGTGGCGATCACCCTGCCGCAGGGTAGTGGCGTCGCCGACGGCGCACCGGACGAGGACCTCAGCCGTGCCGGCGGCGCGGTCCGGCGTCGTGCCCGGTGCGGATCGCGAGGAGGTCGGCGACGGTGCGCCCGCCGGCCCCGGACGACCGCGGGCGCCCGCCGGGCGGCACCGCCCGCGTCCCGACGTGCTCGAGGTGCGTCCGCAGCCGCTCGAGCTCGTCGCGCAGCCCGCTGATCTCCTCGTCGGTCTCCGCGGCGACGTCCCGGCGGACCGCCTGCTCGATGGTGAGCTCGTGCTCGCGCCGGGCGTCGACCTCGGCGGCCAGCTCGAGCTCGAAGGTCCGGCGCAGCGACGCCTCGCGCGCGGCCACCGCGGCCTCGTCCGGGCCCGCGCCGCGGCGCACGAGCGCGGCGACGGCCAGCAGCGCCGCCCAGAGGCCGGCGACGATGCCGAGCCGCAGCACCCGGGTGTCCTCGCCGAGCACCACGACGACCGCCGCGACCAGGGCGAGCACCGCGGTCAGCGTCAGGAGCGTGCGGACGACCGGGTCGCCGGCGGGGCGCCGGACGGGGTGGGCCGCGCGACGTCGCTCGTCGGCTGGCATGTCACGAAGCGTACCGAGCGCGGTCGCCCGACCACGGTGAGGTGGTTGATCAGCGGTCGGGCGTCGGGCGGGAGTCCTGGTCGTCCGGGGTGCGGCAGCACCACTCGAGCGCGAGCGCGGCCGCCACCAGCACTGCGGCGCCGACGATCCCGACGACCGCCGCGACCGTGTCCGACGCTGCCGCGGCCACCTGCGCCCGCCGCGGCAGCGTGTAGGCGAGCACCCCGCACCACCCGCCGCCCACCAGCGCCCCGGCCAGCGCGGAGGCCTTCGCGAGCGCGACGGCCCGGGCGGCGGCGAGGGCGTCGACGGGCCGGGCGCCGGGCCGGCGCCGGATGCGGCGGTAGAGCACCACCGCGACCCCGGCCTCGACGAGCCCGAGCACCAGGAACGTCACCCCAGCCGGGGCGGGCAGCGGCGGCAGCGAGCCGTAGAACGCGCCGAGCAGGAGGTTCACGACGAGGCCCGCCGCGACCGCGACGACGAGCAGCACCGACGGGCTGGTCCGGGTCGTCACCGCGGCGTCCCCTCCGTGGTGGACCCGACGACGGAGTGGCGCACCACGCCGTCACGCTCGGCCGGGGGCAGCGCCGCGAGCAGGTCGGCGACCCGTCCCCGACCCGGTACGACGGTGTCCGGCTCGATCTCGGCCCACGGCACGAGCACGAACGCCCGCTCGGCGAGGCGCGGGTGCGGGAGCAGCAGCTCGGGGTCCTCGCTGGTCACCCCGGTGCCGGCGTCCTCCACGGTGAGCACGTCGACGTCGAGGGTGCGCGGTCCCCAGCGCACCGCGGCGCCCGACCGGTCCCGCCCGCGGGCCCGCTCGGCCTCCTGCGCGCGGGCGAGCCAGTCCCGCGGGCCCACCGTCGGGTCGTCGACGGCGACGACGAGGTTGAGGAAGTCGTCCTGCGCGACCCCGCCCCACGGTGCGGTGGCGTACGTCGCCGACACCGCCGTCGTCCAGGGGGCGAGGACGTCGAGGGCGTGCCGCAGATGGGCCTCACGGTCCCCGACGTTCGATCCCAGGGAGAGCACCGCGCGTGTCACGGGCGGCTCCGCGTGACGCGCACCGCCACGTCGTCGAACGGGCGGTCGATCGGCGCCTGGGGCTTGTGCAGCACGACCTCGACGACCGCGACCTTCGGGTCGTCGAGCACGACGGCGGCGACGTCGGCGGCGACCGCCTCGATCAGCGCGTGCGGCGGGCCCTCGACGACCGCGGCGGCCGCCTCGGCGAGCGCGCCGTAGTCGACGGTGTCGGCGAGGTCGTCACTGGCGCCGGCCGCGGTGAGGTCGGTCCAGAGCACGAGGTCGAGGACGAAGTCCTGCCCGTCGCGGCGCTCGTGGTCGAACACCCCGTGGTGGCCGCGCACCCGCAGGCCGCGCAGCTCGATGCGGTCGCCGGGCTGCGGGGCGCTCACGAGTCGTGCCTCACCCGCGAGGTGCCCCAGTGCCATGCCGCCGCGACCGCGACCGCGTCGAGGGACGCCGAGACCTCGTGCACGCGGACCCCCCACGCCCCGGCGTTCGCCGCCAGCGCGGTCACCGCCGCGGTGGCGTGCTCGCGGCCGTCCGGGCGGCGTGGCGTGCCCTCGTCGTCGGCGAGCAGGGCCCCGAGGAACCGCTTGCGCGAGGCGCCGATGAGGACGGGGAAGCCGAGCGAGACGAACACGTCCAGCTTGCGCAGCAGCTGCCAGTTGTGGGCGGCGGTCTTGGCGAAGCCGAGGCCGGGGTCGAGCACGAGCAGCGCCGGGTCGACACCGGCCAGCACCGCTCGGTCGACCTGCTCGACCATCTCGGCGCGGACCTCGCCGACGACGTCCTCGTAGCTCGCGAGCTCCTGCATCCGCTGCGAGTGGCCGCGCCAGTGCATGAGGACCCAGCCGACGCCCGCGTCGGCGACCACCCGGGCCATGTGGGGGTCGGCCAGCCCGCCGGAGACGTCGTTGACCATCTCGGCGCCCGCCTCGATCGCCGCCGACGCGACCTCGGCCCGGCTGGTGTCCACGCTGACCCGCGCGCCCGCGGCCACCAGGTCGGCGACCACGGGCACGACGCGGGCGGTCTCGGTCGCGGCGTCGACCCGCGCGGCACCCGGGCGGGTCGACTCGCCGCCGACGTCGACGTAGGTCGCGCCGCGCAGCGACATGGCGACGCCGTGGGCGACCGCGTCGTCGCGGTCGAGCCAGCGCCCGCCGTCGGAGAACGAGTCCGGGGTGACGTTGAGGACGCCCATCACCAGGCAGTGGTCGGGGCGCGGGAGCGCGCGGGGCGCGGCCGGACCGGGGCGGGGCGAGCCGGGCGTGGGCGGCTCGGGCGGAGGCGTCACGCTCAGCCGCCCCGGATGAGTCCGAGGGCCTCGGCGCGCGTGCTCGCGGACGACTTCATGATGCCGCGGACGGCGGAGGTCGTCGTGCGCGAGCCCGGCTTGCGCACCCCGCGCGAGGACATGCACTGGTGCTCGGCGTCGATGACGACGATGACCCCGCGGGCGTCGAGCGCGCGGTCGAGCGCGTCGGCGACCTGGGTGGTGAGCCGCTCCTGGACCTGCGGGCGGCGGGCGTAGAGGTCGACGAGCCGCGCGAGCTTGGACAGCCCGGTGACCCGCCCGTCCGGGCCGGGCAGGTAGGCCACGTGCGCCACGCCGTGGAAGGGCAGCAGGTGGTGCTCGCACATCGAGAACATCGGGATGTCCCGGACGAGGACGAGCTCGTCGTGGTTCTCGCCGAAGGTCCGCGCGAGCACCTCGTCCGGGTCGCCGCCGAGCCCCGCGAAGAGCTCGCGGTACGCGCGCGCGACACGGGCGGGGGTGTCCCGCAGACCCTCGCGGTCGGGGTCCTCGCCGATGCCGATGAGGATCTCCCGGACCGCGGCCTCGATCCGGGGCGCGTCGAAGGTGTCGACGGTGTCGACGGTGCCCGCGGCGTGCCCGTTGCTGCGGTCGGGCGTCGGCGCGACCGTGTCCTCGCTCGTCGTCACGTCTAGCTCACCCCGTGCTCTGGTGCGGGACGGGGCAAGCCCCCCGGTGGAGTCGGGACCTCCGGAGGAGGGTTGGCCGCCGTTGGTCAGCTCTCCGAGCGGCCGTCGGGTCGACGACCGTCCGGATCACCGTACGGGTTCGGCGCGCCGTCGCCAGGTGACGTGAACGACCCCCCGGACGGCTGCTCGCCGTCGGGTGCACTGCGCCGTCCGGACGAGGCGCCGTCCTCCGGGGCCGCGTGCTGCCCGCCCGATGGACCCCATCCGGCGGGCGCGGGGCCGGAGCCGCTGCCGTACTGGCCGGAGCCCTGCTGACCCGATCCGTGCTGGCCGTAGGGACGCGAACCGCCTTCCCAGGAGGTGCCGCGCGGCGTCGTCGCCGGCGTCCACCCGGGGGGCGCGCCGTAGTTCGGCGGCACCGAGGACGGCGGCTGGGCCGTCCCGCCGGTGCGGTAGACGTCCGGGATGCCCCAGCCCGAGGTGCCGCGGCCCGCCGGGTCGCCGCCCTGGCGCGAGGGGTCCGGCCCCGGGCCGCCCGCGGACGGCGTGCCCACCGGCGGGGTGTTCGGTGCGCCCCAGCCCGCCGCCGAGCCGTTCTGGCCGGCGGGGACCGCGCCGTTCGGCGCGGCGCCGTTCTGGCCGGCCCCGTGCTGCCCGGCCCCGTTCTGGGCCGGGCCGTGCCCGTTGGCCCCGGCGCCGACGCGCGCCGGCTCGCGGCGCTCGTCCTCCGGCGGCCACGGCTCGCCGCGCTCGGCGGCGACCTCACGACGGGTCTTGATCGGGGGACGGTCGGACGGCGTGCGGTCACCGAAGTCGTTGAACGCGGTGATCCGCGGACGCTTGGTCACCGACGCGAAGAGCCGCTCGAGGTCCTTGCGCTGCAACGTCTCGTGCTCGATGAGCTCCGCGGTCAGCGTGTCCAGCGC
>NZ_JBVPVA010000729.1:0-11499 GCF_055612215.1 Actinomycetospora sp.
GTCCCGGCCATCGAGCGCGCCGACCTGGTCCTCGACGCCGTCGTCGGCACCTCCGCGCGCGGCGGCCTGCGCACCCCCGCCCCGCTGCTCGTCGGCGCCGCGGACACCGCCGGGGTCCCGGTCCTCGCGATCGACACCCCCAGCGGCGTCGACCCCACCACCGGCACCGTCCCCGAGGCCACCGCCGAGGGCCCGGCCGCGGTCACCGCCGCCGGGACCGTCACGTTCGGCGCGCGCAAGCCCGTCCACGTCCTCGCCCGCGACCGCTGCGGCCCGGTGACCTTCGTCGACCTCGGGCTGGGCCCCGAGCTCGGCGAACCCCCGATCACCGTCCTCGACGCCGCCGACGTCGGTGCCCGCTGGCCCGTCCCCGGGCCGGGCGACGACAAGTACACCCAGGGCGTCGTCGGGGTCGCCGCGGGCAGCGCCACCTATCCCGGCGCCGCGGTCCTCGCGAGCGGCGCGGCGTGCCTGGCCACGAGCGGCATGGTCCGCTACGCCGGCAGCGCCGCCGACGAGGTCCGTGCGGCCTGGCCCGAGGTGGTGGCCACCGACCACGTCGAGGACGCGGGGCGCGTGCAGGCCTGGGCGATCGGGCCCGGTCTGGGCACGGGTGACGACGGCGCCGCGACCCTGCGCCACGTCCTCGGCGCCGGGGTGCCGGTCCTCGCCGACGCCGACGCCGTCACCCTCCTCGGCGCCCACGCGGACCTGCGGGCCACGGCGGCGGACCTCCCCACGCTGGTCACGCCGCACGCGGGCGAGTTCGGCCGGCTCGTCGCGGAGCTCGACGACCCGCCGGACCCCGCCGTCGACCGCGTGGACGCCGCCCGCCGGGCCGCCGCCGCCCTCGGCGTCACGGTGCTGCTCAAGGGCAACGCGACCGTCGTCGCCGCCCCCGACGGGCGCGTCCTCGTCCACCCCGCCGGCAGCTCCTGGCTCGCCACGGCCGGCTCCGGGGACGTGCTGTCCGGGATCGCGGGCGCCCTGCTCGCGGTCGGTCTCGAGCCCTTCGACGCGGCCGGCGCCGCGGCGTTCGTCCACGCCCGGGCCGCCGAGCTCGGCGCCGGATCCCCGACCGGCGCCCCGGTGCCCGCCTCGCACGTGCAGGCGGCGATCCCGGACGCGATCCGCTCGGTGCGCGCCGAGGCGCGACGATGACGGCCGTCCCGACCGCCCGGATCGAGGCCGTCGTCGACCTCGACGCGATCCGCCACAACGTCGCCCTGCTCGCCGGTCTGGCCGGGAGCTCGGGTGCCGCGACGATGGCCGTGGTCAAGGCCGACGGCTACGGCCACGGCGCCGTCGGCGTCGCGCGGGCCGCGCTCGACGCCGGTGCCACGTGGCTCGGCGTGTGCACCCTCGACGAGGCCGCCGAGCTGCGGGACGCGGGCGTCGGCGCCCCGGTCCTGTCGTGGCTGCACGTCCCCGACGAGGACATGACCGGCGCCGTGGCCACCGCGGTCGACCTCGGGATCGCCTCGCCGCGCGACCTCGCCGCCGCCGCCGGGGCCGCGCGCGCCGCCGGCCGACCCGCCCGGATCCACCTCAAGATCGACACCGGGCTCTCGCGCAACGGCTGCCCGCCGGCGGACTGGGGCGCGCTGCTCGACGCCGTGGCGGGGCTCGTCGACGAGGGTGTCGTCGAGCCGGTGGCCGTCTGGTCGCACCTCGCGCACGCCGACGCCCCCGGCCACCCCACCCTCGACCGCCAGGCCGCCCGCCTCGACGACGCCCACCGCGCGGCCACCACCCGCCTGGGCCGCCCCCTGCTCGCGCACCTCGCCAACTCCGCGGCCACCCTCACCCGCCCCGACCTGCACCGCGACCTCGTCCGACCGGGGATCGCCGTCTACGGGCTCGACCCGGTGGAGGGACCGCACGAGCCGCCCGACCTGCGCCCGGCGATGACCTTCCGCAGCCGGGTCGCCCTCGTGAAGACGGTCGCCGGCGGCGAGGGCGTCTCCTACGGACACATCTGGACGACGCCGGGCCCGCGGGACCTCGCGCTCGTGCCCGCCGGCTACGCCGACGGCGTGCCGCGGCTCCTGGGCTCGTCGGGACGCTTCGCCGTCGGGATCCACGGGGTGCGCCGGCCCGTCGTCGGGCGCGTCTGCATGGACCAGGTGATGGTCGACCTCGGGCCCGCCGGGTCGGACCACGGCGTCGTCGAGGGCGACGAGGTGGTGCTCTTCGGACCCGGCGACGGACGATCCCCCGTCGAGGGCGGCCAGCCGACGGCCACCGAGTGGGCCGACCTGCTCGGCACCATCCACTACGAGATCGTGACGGGCGTCGGGGGCCGGCCGCGGCTGCGTCGGGTCACCGGCGTCGGGGTCACTCACGCAACAGACGGGGTGAATCCACCCCGGACGTGGTAGAAGGCCGATATGGCGACGGCGGAGTCGGGGCTCCCGAGCGGGTCCGGGGACGCGGGCGGGGTATGAGCGACGACGATCGGCGGCACTCCCACACCGGCGGGATCCTCGGTGCCATCGCCGGCACCGTGCTCGGGGGCGCCGCCGCGGCCGGGGCCGTCGGGGCGGGCGTCGCCCGGTCCCGGGTCGTGCGCGCACGGGCCGAGCTCGAGGAGTCCGAGGCCGCGCACCCCTCCAACCTCGGCATGCTGCCGCGCGGCCGGGAGTCCTCGGTGGCCGCCGACGACGGGACCCGCCTGTCGGTCGAGGAGATCGAGCCGGTCACGCCGGGTGCGAAGCCCGAGCTCACGGTGGTCCTCGTCCACGGCTTCGCGCAGGACCGGCGCTGCTGGCACTTCCAGCGGCGCATGCTCGCCGAGCTCACCGAGCCGGCCGTCCGCGTCGTGCTCTACGACCAGCGCCGCCACGGCCGCTCCGGCCAGTGCTCGGCGCGCGCCTGCACGATCGCCCAGCTCGGCGCGGACCTCGACACCGTCATCCGCACCGTCGCCCCCGAGGGCGACCTCGTGCTCGTCGGACACTCCATGGGCGGCATGACGATCATGGCGCTGGCCGAGCGCCACCCGGCGCTGTTCCGGGACCGGGTGCTCGGCGTCGCGCTGGTGAGCACCTCGGCCGGGGACGTCGGCACCGTCGGGCTGCAGCGGGCGGTGCTCTCGCACCGCAACCCCGTCGTCAACGTGGTCGGGCGCCTCGCGCACTGGCGCCCGGAGGCCGTCGACCGCATCCGCCGGCTCGGCGGCAACGCGATGTGGGCCGCGGTGGCCCGGTTCTCGTTCGGCGACCCCGACACCGACCCGGTGCTGGTCGACCTGGTCGACCGCACGATCGCGTCCACCCCGCTCGACGTGCTCACCTCGTTCGCGAACACGCTCTCCACCCACGACCGCAAGGCCGCGCTGCGGGGGCTCTCGCAGTGCGAGGTGCTGGTCACCGCGGGGACGAAGGACGTGATGATCCCGTACGAGCACTCCGAGGTGATCGCGGCCGAGCTGCCGCGCGCGGAGCTGCTGCCGCTCGAGGGCGCCGGGCACATGGCGATGCTCGAGCAGCCCTCCGAGCTCGACGCGGCCCTGCTGGAGCTGTTGCGCCGTTGCACGCACCGCAGCCAGGTGCTGCGCCGCCTGCGCCCGCAGGAGGCGGGCTCGACCTCGCGGCGCTCGCGGCTGCGCCGGCCCCGCCGCCGGGCGTGAGCGGGCCAGGCCGGGGCGCACCCGGCCCCTCAGGGCGCGCCGCGCACCACCCGGCCCTGCCGGCGGACGCGCGCATCGTCGTCGACGCCCTCACTGCCGACGACGCCGGGGACTGCGCCCGGCTCGAGGCGGAACTGTTCCCCGGCGACGACCCCTGGACCGCGTCCGCGTTCCGCGCCGAGCTCCACGCCGGGTACCCCTACCTCGCCGCGCGGTGGGTGGACCGGGCCGCCCCGGCGGTCGACGAGCTCGTCGGCTACGCCGGGATCGCGCTGCTGCCGGCGCCGCCGTTCTCCCGCGAGCCGGCCGAGGCGGAGGTCCACACGATCGGCGTCGCCCCGCACGCCCAGGGCCGCGGCCTGGGACGCCGGCTGCTCGTGGGGCTGCTCGCCCGGGCCGACGCGCTCGGGGCGGTCACGTTCCTCGAGGTGCGCACCGACAACGTGCCTGCGCTGGACCTGTACCGCTCGGAGGACTTCGAGGTGGTCGGCACGAGGCGGCGCTACTACGCGAGCGGGGCGGACGCGTACACGATGCGGCGCGGCCCGCACGCCCCTCGTTGATGGATTGGCACTCGCAGGGATAGAGTGCCAATCGAACGGCATCGGAGCCGACTCGGCACCCGCGACGGCGGGTCGGTTCCGGGGGCCGTCACCCCTCAATCCAGAACCAGCTGGACCCCAGATCGTGGAGGTCATCCCGTGGCGAGCGTGAACATCAAGCCGCTCGAGGACAAGCTCGTGGTGCAGGCCTCTGAGGCCGAGACCACGACCGCGTCCGGCATCGTCATTCCCGACACCGCGAAGGAGAAGCCGCAGGAGGGCAAGGTCCTCGCGGTGGGCCCCGGCCGTGTCGACGACAAGGGCAACCGCATCCCGCTCGACGTCTCCGTCGGCGACGTCGTCATCTTCTCGAAGTACGGCGGGACCGAGATCAAGTACAACGGCGAGGACTACCTGGTCCTGTCGTCGCGTGACGTCCTGGCGGTCGTCAACTAACGACGCCCGAACACACACACCCACCGCCCCGGTGGCCCCGACCCCGGGGTCCCGGGGCGGCGGTGTGCGTAGCCCCAGGTCGCACCGGAAAGGATGGCAGTGCCCAAGCAGATCACGTTCGACGAGACCGCCCGCCGCGCCCTCGAGCGCGGGGTGGACCAGCTCGCCGCGGCGGTCGTGGTGACCCTCGGTCCCCGCGGGCGCCACGTCGTGCTGAGCAAGAGCTTCGGTGGTCCGACGATCACCAACGACGGCGTCACCATCGCCCGCGAGATCGACCTCGAGGACCCCTTCGAGAACCTCGGCGTCCAGCTCGCGAAGACGGCCGCCACGAAGACCAACGACGTCGCCGGTGACGGCACGACGACGGCGACGGTGCTCGCCCAGGCCCTCGTCTCCGAGGGCCTGCGCAACCTCGCCGCCGGCGCCAACCCGACCGCGCTCGGCGCGGGCATGGCCGCCGCCTCCGAGAAGATCACCGAGGTGCTGCGCGAGCACGCCACCCCGGTCGACGGCAAGCGCGGCATCGCCTCGGTCGGCGCGGTCGCCTCGCGCGACCAGGAGATCGGCGACCTCATCGGCGAGGCCATGGAGAAGGTCGGCGAGGACGGCGTCATCACGGTCGAGGAGTCCTCGACCCTCGCCACCGAGCTGGAGATCACCGAGGGCCTCCAGTTCGACAAGGGCTACGTCTCGCCCTACTTCGTCACCGACCCGGACTCCATGGAGGCGGTGCTCGAGGACGCCCACGTCCTGATCAACCGGGAGAAGATCTCGGCGATCGGCGACCTGCTCCCGCTGCTGGAGAAGGTCGTGGAGTCGGGCAAGCCGCTCCTGGTCATCGCCGAGGACCTCGAGGGCGAGGCGCTCTCGACGGTCGTCGTCAACGCCATCCGCAAGACGCTGCGGATCTGTGCGGTCAAGGCGCCGTTCTTCGGTGACCGCCGCAAGGCGTTCCTCGACGACCTCGCCGCGGCCACCGGCGCCACGGTGATCAACCCCGAGGTCGGGCTGAAGCTCTCCGAGGCCGGCCTCGACGCGCTGGGCTCCGTCCGGCGCGCGGTGGTCACCAAGGACGCCACGACCCTCGTCGAGGGCGGTGGCGACAGGGCCGCCGTCGAGGCCCGCGTCTCGCAGATCCGTCGCGAGATCGACGAGACCGACTCCGACTGGGACCGCGAGAAGCTGCAGGAGCGGCTCGCGAAGCTGGCCGGCGGCGTCGCGGTCATCAAGGTCGGCGCGGCCACCGAGACCGAGCTCAAGGAGCGCAAGCACCGCATCGAGGACGCGGTCGCCGCCACCCGGGCCGCGGTCGAGGAGGGCATCGTCCCCGGCGGCGGTGCGGCGCTGCTGCACGCCTCGGCCGAGCTCGAGGGCGGCCTCGGTCGCTCCGGCGACGAGGCCACCGGCGTCGCGCTCGTGCGGCGGGCGCTGTCGGCGCCGCTGCGGGCCATCGCCTCGAACGGCGGGCACGAGGGCGCCGTCGTGGCCGCCAAGGTCGCCGAGGGCGGCTGGACGACCGGCTACGACGCCGCGAGCGAGACCTACGGCGACCTGATGGCCGCCGGGATCATCGACCCGGTGAAGGTCACGCGCTCGGCGCTGGAGAACGCGGTGTCGATCGCGCGCATGGTGCTCACCACCGAGAGCGCGATCGTCGACAAGCCCGAGGAGGAGCCCGCTCCGGCGGCCGGTGGTCACGGCCACGGTCACGGCCACGGGCACTGAGCTCGGAGGCGACGCACGCAGAAGGGCCCGGCCGTTCGGCCGGGCCCTTCCGTGTCGCGCGGTTCAGCGGATGACGATGTCGCGCATCCCGATGTTCGAGCGGCGACCGCCGGCGGCGGCCGACCGTTCGGCCTCCGACAGCCCGCCCCAGATCCCGTAGGGCTCCCCGGCCGCGAGCGCGTGGCGGCGGCACGGGTCCATGACGGGGCAGCTCTCGCACACCGCCTTCGCCCGGCGTTCGCGGCTGGCCCGGGCCGGGCCGCGCTCGCCGTCGGGGTGGAAGAAGAACGCACTGTCCATGCCGCGGCAGGCTCCGTGGAGCTGCCAGTCCCAGAGATCGGCGTTGGGTCCGGGCAGTCGACGGACATCGGCCATCTCGACCACCTCCTCGTCCTGACACGGTGGTGGTCCCGCGGGGGACCGCGGTCCTGGAGCCCCCGACATCGTTCCCCACCACGGGCTCGGGCCCGCCGGATCGTCACCGTGCGTGCCCGCGGCCGCGCGGAGGGCGACCGTGACACGACCCTATGACCGGAGACCTGAGCGGGACAAGACGTCGTGGTGTGAGCCGTCCCCCTGGGTACGGCCCCGCCCGAACGGTCGTCCGGATGCGCGATGGACGCCCGGCAAAGGTTGGTGTGCCGATTCCGTACGGTGACGGGACTTGCCGAAACGACCACCATCCGTGATCATGCCGAAAGCAGCGCGTGGCCGGTGCTCCGTGTGGGTGGCGGAAAAGTGGGCCGCAGGTGTTGGGTCGAGCGTGACCGGTCCGCCCCGCGGCCGTTGTCGATGGAGGGGGAACCGGTCGTGACCGTCGGTGGTAGGAGTTCGGGCGGTCATCCCGGGACGCGGGACGAGGGAGCAGGCATGGCACGGGTCGCGGATCCGGCACGGGAAAACCACGGATCCGACTCAAGGTCTCGGGGAGCGGCGCCGATGTCCAGTAGTGCCCGCCAACCGTCTGCAGGAACGTTGCAGGGAGGAGCTTCCGTGACGACGGTCCTGATCTGCGACGACCGCCGCAGTGTGCGTGAAGGACTGACCCGAGTGATGTCGGCCGTCCCGGGAGTCCACCGCATCGACTGTGTCGCCCACGGCGACGAGCTGCTCACCCGCTTCTCCCGCCAGAGCGTCGACGTGGTCCTCGTGGGGACCCAGCGCGCCGTGCCGACCGGGGTCGAGGCGACCCGCCGGCTCGTGGCCGCGCACCCGCAGGCGAACGTCATCGTCTTCGGTGCGCCCGACGACTCCGGCAGCATCGCCGCCGCGATCGCCGGCGGGGCCCGCGGCTACCTGCGGTGGGACGCGTCGCGGCCCGAGCTGGTCGCCGCCCTCGCCCACACCCTGGCGAGCACCTCCGTGCCCGCTCCCCGCACGCCGTCCGACTCCGGGGTCCAGCTCACCGAGCGCGAGCTGCAGGTGCTCCGGGGCATGGCGCAGGGCAAGAGCAACGGTCAGATCGGCCGTGAGCTCTACCTGTCCGAGGACACCGTGAAGACCCACGCCCGGCGGTTGTTCCGCAAGCTGGGCGTGCGCGACCGGGCGCAGGCCGTGGCCCACGGCTTCCGCCGCGGCCTGGTCTCCTGACCACCCGGCCCCGCCCCGTGCGCGTGCAGCCGCTCCGCGTGTCGCAGCTCCCCGCCACCGGGCCGACCCCGTCGTCGTCGTACCGCCTCGGGGCCGACGACCCCGCCCGTCTGCGCCCCGGGGTCGAGCTGGCCCCGGATGACCTGCCCACTCCGGCGATCGGAACACCGCGTGCCGTCCACCGCGCCGCGGACCGCTGGCGTGCGCCGGATCGGGCGAACCCGTACGGAGGACAGGGCGCGAGCCATCCGCCGGAGCGGTACGGTGATCGCTCCGGCCCGCCCGTCGAGGTGCCGCGCCGGACCGAGGTGGACCTGCGGGTCACACCGCCGCGTGTAACGCCGGGGCCACGGGGAGCGATGACCGAGACAGGGAACGACCTCGAGAGGTTGGTGGCCGCCGCCAACGACGGCGACCGCTCGGCTCTCAATCGTGTCCTCGCGATCATCCGTCCGCTCGTCGTGCGCTACTGCCGCGCGAGGATCGGCCGGCAGGAACGGTCGTCGGTCTCGGCCGACGACGTGGCCCAGGAGGTGTGCCTCGCCGTGCTGACAGCGCTGCCCGGCTACCGCGACCAGGGCCGTCCGTTCCTCGCCTTCGTCTACGGCATCGCGGCGCACAAGGTGGTCGACGCCCATCGCTCGGTGGCGCGGAACCGATCGGAACCCGTCTCCGAGCTGCCCGAAGAGCTCGATCCCCATGATGGACCAGAGCAGCGTGCACTCAACGGAGCGCTGTCCGTCCAAATGGGTCAATTGCTCGACACACTGCCACCCAAACAGCGGGAAATCCTGGTGCTGCGTGTCGTCGTTGGGCTTTCGGCGGAGGAGACCGCGGAGGCGGTCGAGTCCACACCCGGTGCGGTCCGGGTGGCACAACACCGCGCACTGTCGAAGCTGCGGACCGCCGTGTCCGCGATCTCGGAAGAGGTGAGTTAGGTGGGTGGTCACCGCGCTTTCGGTGCTGGTGACGATCTCGTCGACGGCCCGGTGGACCTCGCCGCGGTTCGCGCCGACGACGCCCTGCTCGACGCCATCGCCGGCGGGGCGGTCCTCGGTGGGGTCGGGAGTCACGAGGACGTCTTCGGCCGACCCGGTCAGGACGACGACCATCTGGCCGCCATCCTCGCCGCGTGGAAGGCCGACATCGAGGCCGACCCGATGCCCGAGCTGGTGTCGCTCGACGAGGCCGCCGAGGCCGTCGAGGCCGGGCACGAGGCCCGGGAGCGTCGCGTCGGCCGAGCACGCCGGCGGATGCCGTTCGCGGTCGCCGCGGCCGCCATCGCCGTCGCGCTGGCGGGGTTCACGGTCGCCGTGCACTCGGCGCAGCCGGGCGACGCGATGTTCGGGCTGACGAAGGTCCTCTTCTCCCAGCAGGCGGACAACGCCCAGAAGGCGAAGGTGGCCCACGACACGATCGTCGCCGCCAACACCGCGATCAAGCAGGGCAACCCCGTCCAGGCGCAGCAGCTGCTCCAGAACGCGGCCGGCCAGATCCAGGCCGCGCAGCCCGAGGACCAGCCCGCGCTGCAGCAGCAGCGCGAGGAGACCCTCAAGTCGCTGACGCCGGCGCCTCCCGCGCCGAGCAGCAGCCCGACGACGGAGCCGAGCGCCAGCAGCTCCGAGGGCACGACGGCCCAGGAGCGGTCCCGGCAGAGGCGGTCGCGGACGCCCACGCCGCAGCCGACCCCGGCACCCGCCCCGGACGCGCAGAACCCCGCCGCGGGGTCGCCGGACACGACACCCGCACCCGAGCCGCGCAACGGCACCCCGGACCCGGCGGCGTCGTCCGCGCCGCCGGCCCCGGCTTCGCCGACCGGCTGAGTCCTCCGCACAGACGAACGGGCCCGGTTCCCCCTCGGGGGAACCGGGCCCGTCGTCGTTCCCGGGTGGGGTGGAGCGGGGCTACTGCTCCGCGAGCGTCGCGTCCGCGAACCCGCGGCAGTACTCCCACGTCACGTAGGAGGCCGGGTCCGGGTCGAACGGGGGCTCGTGCGGGCGCATGTGGCCCTCCTCGAGCAGCTGCTGGAGGCTCGCGCGCAGGAGGTCCCAGTCGTGGAAGTGCTGCTCCTCGCAGTCCTCGCAGTCCACGACGACGCCCCGGATCCCGCGGGGGGCGAGCAGCGCCTGGAACACCGCCAGGTCGCCGAGGTCGGCGACGACCTCGTCGCGCTCGTCCTCGTCGAGCGGGAGGTCCTCCGGCGCCGTGACGTCGTGCAGCGCGTCGAGCATCCGGGAGGGGTCCGAGGGGTCACCCGCGAATGGGTCCGGAGGCAGGGCTTCGTACGGCACGCCCCCGAACCTACCGGTCGCCGGGTCGGACCCGGCGGACCCCCGCGGGGCTCCGGACCGCGCCGACGTGCGACGACGCGCGGCCTCCCCGCCGCGCGACGAGGGTCACTGTGCGAGCACGACTAGCATCGGGGGCATGGTGCTGACGGACCCCGGCGTACCGGAGAAGTTCGGCCTGCTCGGCCTGACGTTCGACGACGTCCTCCTGTTGCCCGCGGAGTCGGACGTGGTGCCCTCCGAGGCGGACACGTCGGCCCGCCTCTCGAGGAACGTCACGCTGCGGATCCCGCTGGTCAGCTCCGCGATGGACACCGTGACCGAGGCGCGGATGGCGATCGCCATGGCCCGCCACGGCGGGATGGGCGTGCTGCACCGCAACCTGCCCGCCGAGGAGCAGGCCGCGCAGGCCGAGGTGGTCAAGCGCTCCGAGGCCGGGATGGTGACCGACCCGGTGACCTGCTCGCCCGAGGACACCCTCGCCGACGTCGACGCGCTCTGCGCCCGCTTCCGCATCTCCGGCCTCCCCGTGACGGACCCGGCGGGCCGGCTCGTGGGCATCATCACCAACCGCGACATGCGCTTCGAGGTCGACCACACCCGCAAGGTGGCCGAGGTCATGACCTCCACCGATCTCGTGACGGCGCAGGTGGGCGTCACCGCCGAGGCCGCGCTCGGGCTGCTGCGTCGCCGCAAGGTGGAGAAGCTCCCGCTGGTCGACGGCGCGGGCATCCTCCGCGGGCTCATCACCGTCAAGGACTTCGTCAAGACCGAGCAGTACCCGATGGCCACGAAGGACCCCGACGGCCGGCTGCTCTGCGGCGCCGCGGTGGGGGTCGGCGACGACGCGTGGACCCGCGCGATGTCGCTGTCCGACGCCGGGGTCGACGTCCTGGTCGTCGACACCGCCCACGGGCACTCCCGCGCCGTCGTCGCCATGGTCGCCAAGCTCAAGCAGGAGCTGGGGGACCGGGTGGACGTCGTCGGGGGCAACGTCGCCACCCGCGCCGGGGCCCAGGCCCTCGTCGAGGCGGGCGCGGACGGCGTGAAGGTCGGCGTCGGGCCCGGATCGATCTGCACCACCCGCATCATCGCGGGGGTCGGCGTGCCGCAGATCACCGCGATCGCCGAGGCCGCGTCCGTCGCGACGCCCGCGGGGGTCCCGGTGATCGGTGACGGCGGCCTGCAGTCCTCGGGCGACATCGCCAAGGCGATCGCCGCGGGCGCGTCGACGGTCATGCTCGGGTCGCTGCTGGCGGGCACC
>NZ_JBVPVA010000742.1:0-2038 GCF_055612215.1 Actinomycetospora sp.
AGGTGAGCGCGCGGCCGGACCCGCCGACCGGCAGCGTGGGACCGGTCGGCTGGCGCTCCGACCCGGTCCATTCGTCGGTCTCGGCCTCGACGGCGGCGAGGCGCCCGAGTTCGTCGCGGACCTGGTGCATCTCGGGACGTCGCGTCGGGTCGGCCGCGAGGACGCGCTCCAGCAGCGAGGTCAGCGAGCCGGCCCGCTGCGGCGGGGTGTAGTCGCCCGTCGCGACGCGGTGCAACTGGGCCAGTGCGTTCTCGTCCTGGCCGAACGGCGGCCGGCCCTCGACGGCGGCGTAGAGCGTGGAGCCGAGGGAGTAGACGTCGGAGCGGAAGTCGGCGTCCGCGCCGCGGGCGACCTCCGGGGCGAGGTACGCGGGGGTCCCGGCCATCATCCCGCTCGAGGTGACCGTGGCCTCGTCGATGGCGCGGGAGATGCCGAAGTCGGTCACCTTGACCACGCCGTCGGCACCGAGGAGGACGTTGCCGGGCTTGACGTCCCGGTGGACGATGCCGGCCGTGTGGGCGGCGGTCAGCGCAGCGGCGACCTGGTGCCCGACGTGCGCGGCGGCGGTCGGGGCCAGCACCCCGTGAGCGGCGACCGCCTCGGACAGGCTCTCCGAGGGCAGGTACTCCATGACCAGCCAGGGCTGGTCCGCGTGGTCGACGACGTCGAACACCGCGATCGTGTTCGGGTGGTGGAGGCGGGCGAACAGACGGCCCTCGCGCATCACCCGCCGGTAGGCCTGGGCGCGGGTGTCGTCGTCGACCCCGCTCGGGAGGCGGACCTGTTTCAGGGCCACCGTGCGGCGGAGCACCTCGTCCTCGGCGCGCCAGACCACGCCCATCGCCCCGCTCCCGACCTGTTCGTCGAGTCGGTAGCGCCCGGCGATCAGCTGGTCGTCCTCGGCCACCCCGGTGCTCCTCCCCTCGAACGTGCCGTCGCGTCGGGGGGAGTCTGCCCATCTGGGGCCCGAGACATACGCGTCCGGCGTGTCGTGATCGCCGACTCCCGGCCCGGATCGAACCGCCGGACCCACCCGAACGATGAACGCAGTGTCCGGGAGGCACCGGTGGCGGGGGGAGGATCAGTCGGCACCCGCGGCTCCGGCTCCACCTGCGCCGGCTCCGTCGTGGTGTTCGCGTCGCCGGCTCACTGAGATGGCGACCGCGGGCGCCGCGCACGAGAAGCTCGACCCCCCAGGCGCAACGGTGTTCAGCGCCGTCCGAGACCGTGGTCGCGGGCGAGGAGGGCAGCCTCGGTGCGGCCGGTGACGCCGAGCTTGGCGAAGATCGCCGAGAGGTTGTTGGTGACGGTCTTGGTGGCGACGCCGAGCCGCGCCCCGATGGCGACGGTCGAGCTCCCGGAGGCGAGCAGCTCCAGGACCTGGCGCTCGCGGGCGGTGAGGTCGGCAAACGGGTCCGGGGCGCGGTCGGGCCCCGCCAACGGTTGGTGGGTCACGCCCGAGCCGAGGATGGTGGCCCCGGCCGCGACGGCGTATATGGCGCGCACGATCTGCTGGCGGGAGTCGCCCTTGAGGACGTAGCCGGCGGCCCCCGCCTCGAGGGCCGCGCGCACCGTCTCGTCGTCGTCGAGCATGGTCAGCACCAGGATTCCGACGTCGGGTGAGGTCGTCCGGACCTTCCGGGTCGCCTCGAGGCCGTCGAGCCCGCCGGGCATGTGGAGGTCCATGACCAGGACGTCCGGCCGTTCGGTCACCGCGAGGCGGACCGCCTCGTCGCCGCCCGCGGCGGTGGCGACGACATCGATGCCCTCCGTCGCGCCCAGCAGCGCGGCGAGTCCGTCGCGGATGACCGGGTGGTCGTCGGCGAGGACGACCCGCAGCGCGGGCTCGCTCACGGTGCGCCGACCTCGGCGTCGGCCCGGGCGAGCGGCAACCGGGCGCACACCCGGCCGCCCTCGGGGGAGGGAGCGGCGCTGAGCAGGCCGCCGAGCTCCTCGGCCCGTTCGCGCATCGAGGCCAGCCCGACCCCCGCCGTCCAGGGGCCCTGGTCGCTCCGGCCGTCGTCGCACACCTCGATGA
>NZ_JBVPVA010000760.1:0-15652 GCF_055612215.1 Actinomycetospora sp.
CGGTCGGCTCGGCCTGGTCCCCGGTCGGCTCGGCCTGGTCGGTCGTCGCGGGGCCCGCGTCGTCGGGGCCGGCGAGGTGGTCCTCGGCCGGCGACACGTCGGCCGTGTCCTGGGGGCCCGCCACCTCGTCCTGCACGGCGCGCCAGCCTAGGCGGCCCCTCCGCGGGTCCTCGCCGCCCGGTCCCTGCCCGTCTGGTCGACGAGGTTCGTCGCACCGCCCGCGAGGGGCACACGGGGCAGGTTCTTCGGCCTCACAGGCTGCCTGCTGTGCTGTTGATCAGCATGGGTCACGGAAGCAGTGGACGAGGGGCACGTGGAGCAGGCCCGGTACCCCGAGGAGCTGCCCGGTGTGCTGTTGATCATGGGGGACGCGTGGCCTCCGGGGCGACCGGGCCGAACCGGCCGTCGTTGTCGGGGGGCCGTCGTAGCGTGCCGGACATGATCGACGCGAACCCGACTGCCGGGCCTGCGGCCGACGGGCGGCTCGGTGGCGGGCAGCCCGAGGGTGCCCTCGTAGCCGGGCCGCTCGCGGTGCCCCTCCCCCGCACGGCGCCCGACGAGCACCGGACGGTCACCCCGCGGCGGCTCGACGAGGAGCGCCCGCGGCGCCGGCCCGCGCTCTCGCCGTCCCGGGCCGCGGACTTCAAGCAGTGCCCGCTGCTCTACCGGTTCCGGGTGGTCGACCGGCTGCCCGAGCGGCGGTCCCCGGCCCAGGTGCGCGGGATCGTCGTGCACGCGGTCCTCGAGCGGCTCTTCGGGCTCCCCGCGCCCGAGCGGCTCCCGGATCGGGCGCACGGGCTGCTCGCCGAGGTCGTCGCCGAGCTCACCCCCGAGGACCGCGCCCTGCTGGACGAGGCCGACGCCGCCCGGCTGGTCGACGGCTACTTCACGATGGAGGACCCGACGCGGCTGTCCCCGGAGGCCTGCGAGGTGTTCCTGGAGGCGGAGCTGGACTCCGGGGTGGCGCTGCGCGGGTACGTCGACCGCCTGGACGTCGACGCCGCGGGCGAGCTCCGGATCGTCGACTACAAGACCGGTGCCGCTCCCCGCGCGGTGTTCGAGGCCCGGGCGCTCTTCCAGCTCAAGTTCTACGCACTGGTCCTGCTGCGCGGCCGCGGCGTCCTGCCCCGCGCGCTGCGCCTGATGTACCTCGGCGACGGCGAGAGCCTCGGCCTGCGCCCCGGGCGCGAGGAGCTCGAGCGCTTCGAGCGCACCCTCGTGGCGCTGTGGCGGGCGGTGCAGCGTGCCGCCCCGACCGGGGACTTCCGTCCGAGCCCGGGACGGCTGTGCACGTGGTGCTCGCACCAGGCGCTGTGCCCGGCCTTCGGCGGCACCCCGCCGCCCTACCCCGGCTGGCCCGAGGACCCACCCGGAGATCAGGATGGGAAGCCATGAGCTCCCCCGCTCCCGAGCCCTACTTCACCGTCCTCGACGAGGGCCCCGGCCCGGGCGACGGCACGCGCACCGCCGTCGAGGCCTCCGGGTCGACGGCGGGCCCCTGGTTCCCCGACGCCCAGCACATGGGTCCGCCGAGCGCGCTGCTGGTCCGTGCGCTGGAGCGCGAGTCCGGGCGGGACGACGTCCGGCTCGCGCGGGTGACGGTGGAGGTGCTCGGGAAGGTCCCGGTCGGGCCGCTCGAGGTGACCTCCCGCACCGCCCGGCGGGGCCGCACGATCGAGCTGGTCACCGCGGAGCTCGCGTCACGCGACCCGGGCTCCGGGGAGCTGCGCGCGGTGGCCCGGGCGACGGGGTGGTTCCACGGGGTGATCGACACCGCGGCCGTCGTCACCGTGCCCGGCGCGGCGATGCCCGCCCTGCCGGGCCCGGAGACCGGGTGGACGCGGGAGCTCCCGGACGGGTGGCTGCCGGGTTACCTGAGCTCGGTGGACTGGCGGTGGATCGAGGGCGGTCTCGACGACGTGGGGCCCGGGCGGGCCTGGGGCCGGGTCATGACCCAGGTGGTGGCCGGCGAGGAGCCCTCCCCCGCCCAGCGCCTGGCCGCCGTCGCCGACTCCACCAACGGCTGCGCGGCCCGGCTGGACCTGCGGCGCTGGCTGTTCGTCAACACCGACCTCACCCTGCACCTGCACCGCGCCCCGCAGGGCGAGTGGACGGGGCTGGACGCGGACAGCGTCATCGGGCCGGAGGGCACCGGGACCGCGTACTCGGTGGTCCACGACGAGGCGGGCCCGGTCGGGCGGGCCGCGCAGGCGCTCACCGTGCGGCCCCGCTGAGGGCGCCGCGCGGCCGGCGCCGAGCCCGGCCCGGGGTCAGCGCCCCGCGACCCCCAGGCGGCCCGACGCCGTGGGCGCCTCGGCCGGCGGCGGCGTCGCGCCCGGCATCGAGCTGACGCCACCGGTCCCCGGCAGCACCGCGCGACAGGACTGCAGCGAGGCGGTGACGATGCCGGTGCAGCCCAGGTCGGCCAGCTCGTCCATGACGTCGTTGACCCGGGTGCGCCGGACCATGGCCCGCACCGCGACCCAGCCGTCGAGCGACAGCGGCGCGACCGTGGGTGCCTGCACGCCGGGTGTGACGCGGACGGCGTCGTCCTGCACCTCGATGGGGCAGTCGTAGTCGAGCATCACGTACTGGCGGGCGAACACCACGCCGCGCAGCCGCTCGACGAAGCGGTACTTCGCCTTCGCGATGTCGTTCGAGTCGGGTTGCTGGTCGAACTTGGCGTTGCGGTCGACCACGACGGCCTGCGAGCTGAGGATCGGGTCGCCGATGGTCGCGAGCCCGTGCTGGGCGAGCGTCCGGCCGGTCGAGACGACGTCGGCGATCGCGTCGGCCACCTCGAGCTCGATCGACACCTCGACGGCGCCGTCGAGGCGGATGACGTCCTTGGCGGCGATCCGCTGCTGGGCGAGGTTGGCGCGCACCAGCCGCGGGAACGACGTCGCGATCCGCTTGCCGGCGAGGTCCTGGACGGTCCAGTCGTTGGCGATCGGCGCGGCGTAGCGGAACTGCGAGGCGCCGAACCCGAGCTCGAGGACCTCGTTGACCGAGGCCGAGGACTCCTCGGTGAGGTCGTGGCCGGTGATGCCGAGGTGCAGCTGCCCCTCCGACACGTAGGTCGCGATGTCCTTGGGGCGCAGGTAGAAGAACTGCACCCCGTTGGCCTCGTCGGTCAACGACAGGTCGCGGTTGTCCGACCGCTGCCGGTAGCCGGCGTCACGCAGCATGCGGGACGCCTCGTCGGCGAGGGATCCCTTGTTCGGGACGGCGACGCGGAGCATGGCTCTCTCCTGGTGGACGCGATCAGGCTCGCGCCCGGGATGTCAAGGGGTCGGTGACGGGCTCAGAGGTACTTGTAGACGTCGGCGAGCGTGAGGCCGCGACCGAGCAGGATGACCTGGGTGCGGTAGAGGAGCTGGGAGACCTCTTCGGCGAGCTTGTCGTCGGACTCGTGCTCGGCGGCCAGCCACACCTCACCCGCCTCCTCCAGCACCTTCTTGCCCTGCGCGTGCACACCGTCATCGAGCGCGGCGACCGTGCCCGATCCCGCCGGCCGGTCGCGTGCCTTCGTGGTGAGCTCCTCGAAGAGCTCTTCGAACGTCTTCACGTCTGTTGATGGTCGCACCACCGTGTCCGTGCCCGCCCCCCGAATCGGTCGTCGCGCCGCAAGCGGTCGGCGGCGGTCGGTAGGCGTGTCGCGCTCGGCGGCAGATCACTAGGCCGAATGGCTTAACGCCACCTCAGGGCACGCCCGCCGCGAGCAACGACCGCACGTCGTCGGCACCCAGTCCCGCCAACGTGTCCCGGAACGCGCGCCGCTCCCCCGCCGGGACCTCGACCCCGGACGGCACGACGAGCACCGTGGTGCCCGCCGCGACGGCCGACGCCGTGCCCGACGGGGAGTCCTCCACGGCGACGCAGCGGGCCGGGTCCACCCCGAGCAGGTCGGCCGCGCGCAGGTACGGGGCCGGGTCCGGCTTCGTGGCCGCCACCTCGTCCCCGCAGACCGTGACGTCGAAGTGTCCGCGCCCGATCGTGTCCAGCGCGACCTCGGTGAGCTCGCGGTAGGTACTGGTCACCAGCGCGGTGCGCAGTCCCGCGGCCCGGACCGCCTCGAGCGCCTCCCGGGCACCGGGACGCCACTCCAGCCCGGCGGCGAACAGCGCGGCGGTCCGGTCCAGCAGCCAGCGTCCCGCCGAGGAGACCGCGGCCTCGTCGTCGGGACGGCCGACCTCGCGCAGGACCCTGGTGACGGTGCGCCGCAGGCTGGAGCCGGTGAGCTCCTCCCGCGTCGCGGCCGAGAGCTCGCCGCCCAGGTGGGCGGCGAGCTCGGCCATCGTGATCGACCAGAGGCCCTCCGAGTCGACCAGCGTGCCGTCCATGTCCCACAGGACGGCCTGCAGGTCAGGCACGGTCACGCATTGAAGTACTTCGCCTCCGGGTGGTGCACGACCAGCGCGTCCGTCGACTGCTCCGGGTGGAGCTGGTCCTCGTCGGAGAGCTCGACCCCGATGCGGCTCGGGTCGAGCAGCTCGACGATCTTCGCGCGGTCCTCGACGTTCGGGCACGCGCCGTAGCCCAGCGAGTAGCGGGCGCCCCGGTAACCGAGCTTGAAGTACTCGTGGACGTCGGCCGGGTCCTGGTCGGCCATCGACGAGCCGTCCGCGAAGGTCAGCTCCTCGCGCACGCGGCGGTGCCAGTACTCGGCCAGCGCCTCGGTGAGCTGCACGCCCAGGCCGTGGACCTCGAGGTAGTCCCGGTAGGAGTTCTTCGCGAACAGCTCGTTGGCGAAGTCCGCGATCGGCTGGCCCATCGTCACCAGGTTCATCGGCATGACGTCGACGCTGCCCAGCTCGGTGGCCTCCTCCCGGGTCCGGAAGAAGTCCGCGAGGCAGAGGCGCCGGTCGCGCTTCTGGCGCGGGAACGAGAAGCGGTGCAGCTCGTTCGCGTCCGGCTTGGCCTCGTCGAGCACGACGACGTCCTGGCCCTCGGAGATCACCGGGAAGTACCCGGCGACGACGGCGGCGTGCGCGAGGATGCCCTCGGCCTGCAGCCGGTCGAGCCACTGGCGCATCCGCGGCCGGCCCTCGGTCTCGACGAGCTCCTCGTAGGAGGGCCCGTCGCCACCCTTCGAGCCGCGCAGCCCCCACTGCCCGAAGAACGTCGCACGCTCGTCGAGCAGCGCGGCGAACTCCTTGAGCCGGATGCCGCGGACCACGCGGGTGCCCCAGAACGGCGGCTGGGGGACCTCGATGCGCCGGGCGACGTCGGAGATCGCGTCCGGGTCGTACGCGGGCCTGGTCTCCTCGGCCTCCGCCTCGCGCTTGGCCGCGATGCGCTGGGAGCGCTCGCGGCGCTCCTTGCGCTCGGCCATCTTGGCCGCCTCGGCCTCGGTGCGCTCGGTGTCGCCGGACATCACGGTGTCCATGAGGCGCAGGCCCTCGAAGGCGTCCTTGGCGTAGTGGACGTCGCCCTGGAACATCTCGCCGAGGTCGTTCTCGACGTACCCCCGGGTCAGAGCCGCACCGCCGAGCAGCACCGGGTACTTCTGCGCGACGCCGCGGTCGTTCATCTCCTTGAGGTTGTCCTTCATGACCACCGTGGACTTCACCAGCAGCCCGGACATCCCGATCGCGTCGACCTTGTTCTCCTCGGCCGCCTCGAGGATGGCGTTGATCGGCTGCTTGATGCCGAGGTTGACCACGTCGTAGCCGTTGTTGGACAGGATGATGTCGACGAGGTTCTTGCCGATGTCGTGGACGTCGCCCTTGACCGTGGCCAGCAGGATCTTGCCCTTGCCGGAGTTGTCCTCGGACTCCATGTGCGGCTCGAGGTAGGCGACCGCGGCCTTCATCACCTCGGCCGAGGCCAGCACGAACGGCAGCTGCATCTTGCCGGCGCCGAACAGCTCGCCGACGGTCTTCATCCCGGCCAGCAGCGTCTCGTTGATGATCTCGAGCGGGTCCTTCTCCTCCATCCCCGCGTCGAGGTCGGCCTCGAGCCCGTTCCGGTCGCCGTCGACGATGCGCCGCTCCAGGCGTTCGAACAGCGGCAGCGCCGCGAGCTCCTCGGCCCGGGCGTCCTTGGCCGACGCCGCCGAGACCCCCTCGAAGATGCCCATGAAGTACTGCAGCGGGTCGGGGGTGTTGCGCTCCTCGTGACGCCGGTCGTAGACCAGGTCGAGGGCGGCCTCGCGCGCGTCGTCGTCGATCTGCGACATCGGCAGGATCTTCGAGGCGTTGAGGATCGCGGTGTCCAGCCCGGCCTCGACGCACTCGTTGAGGAAGACCGAGTTGAGCACCTGGCGCGCCGCCGGGTTGAGGCCGAACGAGATGTTCGACAGGCCCAACGTGGTCTGGACGTCCGGGTAGCGCTCCTTGAGCTGCCGAATCGCGTTGATCGTCTCGATGCCGTCCTTGCGGACCTCCTCCTGACCGGTGGAGATCGGGAAGGTGAGGCAGTCGATGATGATGTCCTCGACGCGCATGCCCCAGTTCTGCGTGAGGTCCTCGATGATCCGGAACGCGACGCGCGTCTTCCACTCCGCGGTGCGCGCCTGGCCCTCCTCGTCGATGCAGAGGCCGATGACGGCGGCGCCGTGCTCCTTGGCGATCGTCATGATCTTCTGGAACCGCGAGTCCGGCCCGTCGCCGTCCTCGTAGTTCACCGAGTTGACCGCGGAGCGGCCGCCGAGCTGCTCGAGGCCGACACGGAGCACCTCGGGCTCGGTCGAGTCGAGCACCACGGGCAGCGTCGAGGCCGTCGAGACGTCGTGCGCGAGGCGGTCCATGTCCGCCTCGCCGTCACGCCCGACGTAGTCGATGCAGAGGTCCATGAAGTGCGCGCCCTCGCGGGTCTGCGCCTTCGCGATCTCCACGCAGGTCTCGTAGTCCTCCGCGACCATCGCCTCGCGGAACGCCTTCGAGCCGTTCGCGTTCGAGCGCTCGCCGATCATCAGCAGGCCGGTGTCCTGGCGGAACGGGACGGCCTGGTACATCGAGGCGAGGCCCGGCTCGGGCGTCGGGGTGCGCGGCGTGGGCGTGAGGTCCTTGCACTTCTCGGCCAGCGCGCGGATGTGCTCGTTGGTGGTGCCGCAGCAGCCGCCGACGAGCTGCAGGCCGTAGTCGGTGATGAACGAGGCGCAGTAGTCCGCCAGCTCGTGGGGCTGCAGCGGGTACTCGGGGCCGTTCGGGCCCAGCTCGGGCAGGCCGGCGTTCGGCATCACCGACACCGGGATGCGGCTCTGGCGCGAGAGGGCGCGCAGGTGCTCGCTCATCTCGGCGGGCCCGGTCGCGCAGTTCAGCCCGATGCCGTCGATCCCGAGCGGCTCCAGCGCCGTCAGGGCCGCGGTGATCTCGGAGCCGACCAGCATGGTGCCGGTGAGCTCGACGGTCACGTGGCAGATGACGGGGACGCGGCGCCCGTACTGCTCCATCGCCCGGTAGGCGCCGAGGATGGCCGACTTGGCCTGCAGCAGGTCCTGGCAGGTCTCGACGAGGATCGCGTCGGCGCCGCCCTCGAGCTGGCCGAGGACGGATTCGACGTAGGCGTCGCGCAGCTTCGCGAACGGCGCGTGGCCCAGGGTCGGCAGCTTCGTGCCGGGACCGTTGGACCCGAACACGAAGCGCGGACGCTCCGGGGTCGAGTACTGGTCGGCGGCCTCGCGGGCGATCTTCGTGCCGGCGAGCGAGAGCTCGCGGATCCGGTCGGCGATGTCGTACTCGTTGAGGTTCGGCCAGTTGGTGCCGAAGGTGTTCGTCTCGATGACGTCCGCGCCGGCGTCGAGGTGGCCGTGGTGGACGGAGAGGACGGCGTCCGGACGCGAGACGTTCAGGATCTCGTTGCAACCCTCGAGGTCCTCGAAGTCGTCGAGGGTGAGGTCCTGGTCCTGCAGGGCGGTGCCCATGGCACCATCACCGATGAGGACACGCTCGTGGAGTGCGGTCAGGAACGGTGACTCACTCTCGGTTGCCATCACACGATCGTAACGTGATCGCCGGGGTCAACCGCTCCCTCCTGCGAGCCTCGTCACGACCCGTAAGCTGGCGCAGGTGTCCGACTCCGATCACCTCGATGCCCCGCGCGAGCTGTCCGACCCGGTCATGCTCTGCGCGTTCGAGGGCTGGAACGACGCCGGTGACGCGGCCAGCACCGCCGTCGAGCACCTCGCCCTGAACTGGGACGCGAGCGAGCTCGGGGCCATCGACCCCGAGGACTACTACGACTTCCAGGTCTCGCGGCCCACGGTCCGGCTGGTCGACGGGATCAGCCGCGCGATCGACTGGCCGACCACCCGGTTCACGCTCTGCCGCCCGCCCGGGTCCGCGCGCGACCTCGTGCTCGTCCGGGGCATCGAGCCCAACATGCGGTGGCGGTCGTTCGTGGCGGAGATCATCGCGGAGGCCGAGGAACTGGGCGTCACCACGGTGATCACGCTCGGGGCGCTGCTCGCCGACACCCCGCACACCCGCCCGGTGCCGGTCACCGGCTCGTCGTTCGACAAGGCCTCCGCCGCCCGCTACGGGCTCTCGAGCTCGCGCTACCAGGGCCCGACCGGGATCACCGGGGTGCTCCAGGACGCCTGCGTGCAGGCCGGGATCCCGGCCATCTCCTTCTGGGCCGCCGTGCCGCACTACGTGTCGCAGCCCCCCGCGCCGAAGGCGACGATCGCGCTGCTGCAGCGGGTCGAGGAGGTCCTCGACGTCGAGGTCCCCCTCGGCGGGCTGCCCGACCAGGCGGAGAAGTGGGAGCGCACCGTCTCCGAGATGGCCGACGAGGACGACGAGGTCCGCGAGTACGTCAAGGCCCTCGAGGAGGCCGGAGACGCCGAGAACGACCTCACCGAGGCCAGCGGCGAGGAGATCGCCGCGGACTTCGAGCGCTACCTGCGCCGCCGCGACCCGGGCACCGACCCGGGCGGCTCCGGCGGCGTCGCGGGCGGCCCGAACCTCGGCGGTCCCTGGGAGCGCTGAGGCCCGCCCTCAGCGCAGGGTCCGTGCCGCGTCCAGGTCCAGCGCCGGGCCCCGCGGGAGCAGGCCCACGACGCTGCGCGGCGCCGGTCGCGGTGCCCCCAGCCCGAGCGCGGCGGCCGCCCGCACCCCGTCCACCGGGTAGACCCGGCCGACGGGGTCGACGACGACGCCGCGGCCCGGGTCCGGCGTCTCCCCCGGCCCCACCGGCACGACGTAGGCCCCGGGTCCGGCGATGCGGACCGCGTCGACCGCCCGCGGGCCCGGGATCGTCGGGTCCGAGGCCGGCGTGGGCGGCACTGGGGTCGGCAGCGAGCCCGCGACCGTGACCGCCGTCGGCGCGCCCGCCACCGCGCTCGGGCGGGTGCAGAGCACCGGGGCCTCGGCCACCCCGAGCAGCCGGGGGAACGCCCGCGGGTAGGCGCCCGGGTCGACCCCGACCGCCCGCGGCAGCCCGTCGAGGGTCGCGGCGGGGATCGTCGCGATGCCGGGGTCCGCGACCGGGGCGGGGTCCGCGAACCGGACGAGCTGCGCGACGACCGCGGGGATCTCCTGCACGCCCCGGTCGAGGACGAGCACCGAGCGCGGGGCCGTGGCGGATCCGGCCGTCGCCACCGCGCCGACGGGCAGCCCGAGCGCGCGGGTCGCGGGGTCGCTCGGCGGCAGTCCGGCGCCGGGCACCCGCGGCGGGACCAGGGGCGGCCCGGCGGGCAGGGTGCCCAGCAGCGCCGAGCCGGCCGGCCGGGCGGGCTCCCCCGCGATGCCCAGGGCCCGGACGACCGCGCCCTGGGTCGGGTCGAGCGCGGCCCGGTGGCCGTCGGCGACGAGCCACGTGACGCCGTCGTCGCCGCGCGCCAGCACCGCCTCGTCCCCGCCGAGCCCGCGCCCCAGCGCCGGGAAGCCGCCGAGCACCGCCGTCGCGCGGCGGCCGGCGTCGGGCTCGGCCGGGCCGCGGACCGCGTCGCACACCGCCCAGGCGTCCGCGACCGGCGCCGCGTCGGTGTCGGGCAGCTCCGCGGGCGCGGCGGCGAGCCCGGCCGGGGCGGTGCGTGGGGCGCCGTCGAGCGCGTCGTCACGGACCGGGACCGGGTCGACCGGGCCCTCCCCTGACGCCGGCTCGGCGCGCGCCGGGTCCACGCCGGCCGCCAGCAGGCGGGCCGAGGCGAGGTCGGTCGTGGGCACCAGGCGGTCCGGGCCGTGGGCGACCACGAAGAGCGTCCCCGACGGCGTCCCGCGCACGATCGCGGCCGCCCGCCAGTCCGCGTCGCCGCGCACCAGGCCGATCACCGCGGCGACGCCGAGGGCCAGCGCCCCCAGGAGTGCCCCGACGACCAGCGCCCGGCGGCGGGTCCGGCCCGGGTCGGCCCCCGACGGGTCGGCGTGCGGGTCGCGCCCGACGAGTGCGGACTCCAAGCGGCGGGTGACGACGCGCTGGGCGTGCACCCGCGACGGCGTCGGCGGCGCGGCGCGCACCCCGCCGTCCCCCCGCCCGCTCGTCACGGTCCGGTCCGGCTCAGTGCAGGGCCACGCCGAGCAGCGCGTCGACCGCCGCGGCGACCCGGGGCCCGGCGTCGTCGACCACGCCCGAGGACGGGCGACGCAGCGCCTCCTCGGCCCACGCGTCGACGGCGGCGAGCGCGCCGGGGCTGTCGAGGTCGTCGGCGAGGTGGACCCGCACCCGGTCGATCAGCTCGGTGGGGTCCGGCCCGGAGCGAAGCGAGACGGCCTCGCGCCACCGGTACAGGCGCGCCTGGCCGTCGGTCAGCAGGTCGGCGGTCCAGGAGCGGTCGGTGCGCCAGTGCCCGGAGAGCAGCGCCAGCCGGACAGCCATCGGGTCGACGCGGTCCCCGCGCAGCCGAGACACGAAGACGAGGTTGCCCTTGGACTTGGACATCTTCTCGCCGTCGAGCCCGATCATCCCGGCGTGGCAGTAGTGCCGGGCCATGGGGTGCGCGCCGGTGAGCGCCTCGCCGTGCGCGGAACCGAACTCGTGGTGGGGGAACGCGAGGTCGGACCCGCCGCCCTGCACGTCGTAGGTCTCCCCGAGCCGGTTGAGGGCGATCGCGGTGCACTCGACGTGCCAGCCCGGGCGCCCGTCGCCGAGGTCGGACGGCCACGAGGGCTCCCCCTCGCGGGCCATGCGCCACAGCAGCGCGTCGAGGGGGTGGCGCTTGCCGGGCCGGTCGGGGTCCCCGCCGCGCTCGGGGAAGACCTCGGTCATGCGCTCGATGGAGTACCGCGAGACGTAGCCGAAGTCGGCGGTCGCGGTGTGGTCGAAGTAGACGTCGGGGAACTCGGCGTCGTCGGCCCGGTAGGCCGCGCCCGACGCGAGCAGCTTCCCGACCAGCTCGGAGATCTCGTCGACGGCCTCGACGGCCCCGATGAACTCCCGCGGCGGGAGCACCCGCAGCGACTCCATGTCCTCGCGGAAGAGCGCCGTCTCCCGCATGCCGAGGACCATCCAGTCGAACGAGTCCCGCGCGGCCCGCTCGAGCAGCGGGTCGTCGATGTCGGTGACGTTCTGGACGTAGTGCACGTCGTGCCCGGCGTCGCGCCAGCAGCGGTTGATCAGGTCGAACGCCAGGTAGGTCGCGGCGTGACCGAGGTGGGTGGCGTCGTAGGGGGTGATGCCGCAGACGTACATCCCGGCGCCCGACGGACCGGGCGCGGTCGGCCGGACCTGGCCGGTCGAGGTGTCGAAGAGTCGCAGCGGCGGTGGGGTGCCGGGCACCTGGGGGACCTCGACCGGAGACCACGAACGCATGCCGCAGACCCTATGCCCCCGTGGGCCCCCGACGGAGCGGAACCGTGGCGCACCGAACCGTTCCGGACCCCGGCGCGAACGACGGTGTGGGACCCGGCCGGGTCCTGCCACGGGGACGTCGCGGGCGAGCACGACGGCCCCGCCGTAGCGGAAGGGCCCGGCCGGGACGGCGGGAGTCGCGGGGGGTTCGACTCCGGCCGACTCCCACAGTAACTCACTGCTAGCGCCGTTCGGGTGGATCACACGTCGGAGGCGGTCAGCTCCCTCACGTCGTGACGCTGAGCCACCGGTTGATCGAATGTCTCAGCGCCACGACCCCGCCGTCAGCGGCGCCGGCTCGAGAGGTAGTCGCTGACCACCGCGGCGCCCAGCCCGTCGAGGTCCGGCGCCACGACCCGCCCGCCGCTGCGGCGCGCCACCATGTCGACGAACTCCTCCAGGCGCGGGTCCTCACCGAGCATGAACACGGTGAGCGCGGCGTGGAGCCGGGCGATCGCGTCCACTTCGTTCAGCGTCGCCCGCAGCGTCTCCGGGCTCGGCGGGTAGTCGAAGACGGCGTGCCCGTCCGGCTCGAGGTGCGCGGTCGGCTCCCCGTCCGTGACGACCAGCACGACGGGCGCGGCGTCGGAGTTCTTCCGGAGGTGCCGGCCCGCGAGGATCAGCGCGTGGTGCAGGTTGGTGCCCTGCTCCCAGGCGCCCTCCAGCCCGGTCAGCTCGCCCAGGTCCACCGTCCGGGCGTGGCGCCCGAAGGTGATGATCTGGAGCGCGTCGCCGCGGAACCGCGTCGACACCAGGTGGTGCAGCGCGAGCGCGGTGCGCTTCATCGGCACCCACCGGCCGTCGGCGACCATCGACCACGAGGTGTCCACGCACAGCGCCACCGCGGCGCGGGTGCGTTGCTCGGTCTCGACGATCTCCACGTCGGTGACGTCGAGGGCGCGGTCGTCCCCGGACGCGTGCCGCATCTCGGCGTTGAGCAGCGTCCGTGAGACGTCCCAGCGCTCGGTGTCCCCGAACGCCCACGGCCGCGTCGCGCCGCTGGCCTCCCCCGCCGCGCCGGACCGCTGCGTCTCCCGCTCGCCGCGCCGGGTCGAGAGCGACCCCACGACGTCGCGCAGCGCGGACTGCCCGAGCTGTCGGAGCGCCTTCGGCGAGAGCATCAGCGAGCCGTCGGGGGCGCGCTCGAACACGCCCTGGTTCTCGAGCTCGCGCTCGAGCTCCGCGAGCCGCTGGGCGTCCACCCGGGCCTGGCGGCCCAGCGACGCCTCGAGCGCCTCGAGGTCGATGTCCTCCATGCGCGCGCCGGGGTAGGACTGCGAGAGCTGCTCGGAGAGCGAGTCCAGCTGCGCGAGCTGCTCCATGGCCCGCGTCGCCTCGCCCATGCCCATCGGGTTGTCGCCGCGGAACCGGCCCTGCCCGTCCCAGTCCTCGCCGGGGCGCATCGCCTGCAGTTGGGAGTCCAGGCGGGACAGCTGCTCGGCCAGCCGCGGGTCGCCGAACGCGGACTGCATGAGGCCCTCGAGCTCCGCGCGCTGCTCGGCCGAGAGCGAGTTCATCATCCGCTGGGCCGCCGCCGAGCGCTGCGCCAGGATGTCGACGAGCTCCTCGACGTTGCTCGGGTTCTCCGGGAAGTACTGCCCGTGCTTGGCCATGAACTCGGCGAACTGCTCGGCCGTGTCCTCGCCGCGGCCGTGCGCCTCCAGGAGGTCGTTGAGGTCCGAGAGCATCTCCCGGACACCCTCGACGTCCTCCGGCGTCGCGTTCTCCATCGCCTCCTTCATGCCCTGGAAGCGCTGGTCCAGCGCCTCGCGGCCCATGAGGTCCTGGATCTGCTGGTAGGCCTCGCGCGCCTCGGCGTTGCGCCAGTCGTAGTTCGCCAGCTCGTTGACCGCGCCCGCCGTCGAGTCCGGCAGCGCGTCCAGGCTCATCTCGCGGAACCGGGCGTCGTCGGAGTCCTCGGCCTGCAGCGAGTTCCGCTCGGCCTCCAGCGCCCGGTCCAACAGCTCCCGGATCTCCTGCAGGGTGCCGTCGATCCGGTTCTCGCGCTGCAGCCGGCGCCGCTGCTCGTGCAGCCGGCGCTGCAGGTCGTCGAGACCCTGCTGGTCACGCAGTCCCCGGCGCATCAGCTCGCGCATCGCCGAGCGCGGACTGGTGCCCTCCATGACGTCGCGGCCCAGCTGGTCCATCGCCTCGCGCAGGTCGAACGGCGGGGCGAGCGGGTCGGGGCCGTCGTAGAACCGGCCGTAGGTGTAGCGCCCGGAGCGCGGACCGACCGGGCCGGACGGGCCCGGCCGGTCGTCGTCGGCGTCGGACGGGTCAGCCGCCATAGGTCACCTGCCCATCGGAGTCCTCGCCTGAGTCGTCCCTGTCCTTCGCGAGCTTCCGCGTCAGATACAGGTGCTCGAGCGCCAGCTCCACGGCGGAGGCCAGCGGGCCGGGCGCCTCGCTGTCGCCCGCGCCGAGGCGCTCGGCGACGGTGCGCACCACGGCCACCGCGGGCAGCGTCGCGACGACGTCGCGGGCCGGGACCCGCTCCCCCGTCACCACCTTGCGGCCCTCGGCGACGGCGTCCGCCAGCGGGCCGAGGTCGACCCCGGCGAGTCGCTTGCGCGCGGTCTCGGCGATCGCGCGGCGCAGCAGGTGCGTCAGGAGCTCCTCCTCGCGCCCCTCCTCGCCGGACTCGAACTCGAGCTTGCCGCGCAGCACCGGCGGCACCGCCTCGAGGTCGACCGGCCGCGCGACCGCGGCGTCCTCCCCGGTGACGGCGGCGCGGCGCAGGGCCGCGGCGGCCACCGTCTCCGACGCGGCGACCGAGAACCGCGCCGAGACCCCGGAGCGCTGGTCGATCGCCGAGGCGCCCCGCAGGTTGCGGGTGAAGCGGGCGATGACCTCGAGCAGGTGGTCGGGCACCTCGGCGACGAGCTGGGCCTCCTGCCGGACGAGGTCGACCTCGAGGTCGACGTCCAGGGGGTAGTGCGTGCGGATCTCGGCGCCGAACCGGTCCTTGAGCGGGGTGATGATGCGGCCGCGGTTCGTGTAGTCCTCGGGGTTGGCGCTCGCGATCAGCAGCACGTCGAGCGGCAGACGCAGCACGTAGCCGCGGACCTGCACGTCGCGCTCCTCGAGCACGTTGAGCAGCGAGACCTGGATGCGCTCGGCGAGGTCGGGCAGCTCGTTGACGGCGAAGATGCCGCGGTGCGTGCGCGGCACGAGCCCGAAGTGGATGGTCTCGGGGTCGCCGAGGGTGCGGCCCTCGGCCACCTTGATCGGGTCGACGTCGCCGATCAGGTCGCCCACGCTCGTGTCGGGCGTCGCCAGCTTCTCGGCGTAGCGCTCGCTGCGGTGCACCCAGGCGACCGGGAGCGCGTCGCCGAGTTCGGCGGCGCGGCGGCGGCTGGCCGGGGTGATGGGCTCGTAGGGGTGCTCGTTGAGCTCCGCGCCGTCGATGACCGGCGTCCACTCGTCGAGCAGGCCGACGATCGTGCGGATCAGGCGGGTCTTGCCCTGGCCGCGCTCGCCGAGCAGCACGAGGTCGTGACCGGCGAGCAGGGCGCGCTCGAGGTCGGGCAGCACGGTCTCGTCGAACCCGACGACGCCGGGGAAGCGGTTCTCGCCGCCGCGCATGCGGTCCAGGAGGTTGGCGCGGACCTCCTCCTTGACCGAGCGGTACTCGTGGCCGGACGCGCGCAGGGCGCCGACGGTGGTGGGGAGGTTCGCGGGGGGATGAGCGGGCAGCTGGGGTGAGCTCACGCGACGACCGTACGTCCGCGGTCCGCGCGGTGGCATGCCGGAGCCTTACGCCAGGGATGAACAGGAACGGGGAATACGCGTCGTCCCCTTGTGCTCGTGCCGGCGGCTGGGGCGCGCGGGTGCCGATGTCCCTGGACGTCGCCCACGCTTCACTTCCCGTCGATCATGCACTTCCCGTCGATCATGCACTTCCCGTCGACCACCTGCT
>NZ_JBVPVA010000792.1:0-3830 GCF_055612215.1 Actinomycetospora sp.
ACGAACGGCTTGAACGACGACCCGGGCTGGCGCTGGGTCTGGGCGTAGTCGAAGCCCGACCCGTCGGTGCCGCCGTAGTAGGCGACGATCGCGCCCGTGCGCGGGTCCTCCGAGACCAGCGCGGTCCGCAGGTTCGCCGGCTGGCCCTGCAGCGTCTTCGCCGCGGCGTCGGCGGCCTGCTGCTGGAGCTTCGGGTCGACGGTCGTCTCGACCTTGAGCCCCTCCTGGTTCACCTGCTGCTCGGTGATCCCGTACGAGGCGAGCTCGTCCTTGACCGCGGTGACCACGTGGCCACGGTCATCGCCGGGGAGCCCGGTCTTGATCGAGGACGGGGGCTTCAGCGTGTCGTCCGGGAACTTCGCACCCGCGCGGTCGGCGGGGGAGAGCCACCTCTGGTCGACCATGCCGTCGAGCACGTAGTTCCACCGCTGCTGCGAGCCGTCGTGGCTGACGGCGGGGTCCCACTTCGACGGCGCCTGGATGAGCCCCGCGAGCACCGCGCCCTCGGCCGGGCTGAGGGTGTTCACGTCGCGGCCGTAGTAGGCCTGCGACGCGGCCTGGATCCCGTAGGCCCCGCGGCCGAAGTAGATCGTGTTCAGGTAGTTCTCGAGGATCTGGTCCTTCGACTCCTCCTGGTTGATCTTCGCCGCGATGACCACCTCGCGGTACTTGCGCCAGTAGGAGTGCTCGTCACCCACCAGCACGTTCTTCACGTACTGCTGGGTGATCGTCGACCCGCCGCCGGAGCCGCCCTGGGCCTGGTTGAACGCGGCGCGGGCGATGCCGATCGGGTCGAAGCCGTAGTTGGTGTAGAAGCTGCGGTCCTCGGCCGAGGCCACCGCGTGCTGCACCCAGACGGGGACCTGCCCGAGCGGCACCTTGATCCGATTGCCCTGCGCCTGCGCGAGGCTGGCCAGGGTCGAGCCGTCGGCGTAGTCGATCGTGGCGACCTGGTTGTTCGTCGCGTCGTCGGCCGAGGGGATGCGGAAGACGATCCACCCGATCGCGAACGCGAGCAGCGGGCCCAGGATCGCGAGGCCCAGCACGACGTAGGCGATGCGCCGGCCCCGGCGCCAGCGCCGCTGGCGGGGGGAGAGCGCGGCGAGCTTCGCCCGGCGGCCGCTCGGCGGCTCGTCGTCGGAGCCCCCGCCGCGCCCACCCCGGCCGGGCGGCGGGTCGTCCGGCGGCCGGGTGCGTCCGGGGGCGGCGGTGCCCTGGACGACGTCGGCGACGGTCGGCGCGGTGCCGGGGCGTCCGCCGACCCGGGTGGCCCCGGCGGCACGCGACGGGGCCGCCGTGCCCGCCGCGGCGGTGGCGAGCGGGCGGGCGCCCTCGTGGGTGAGGAGCCGGGGCTCCGGGCGCTCGGTGCTCCAGGCGTCGGCGCGCTCGTCGACCCGGGTCTCCGGGGTGCCGGCACGCGGGGCGGACGTCCGTCCGGCCGGCCCGGCGGGGCGGCCGGCAGCGGGACCCGGACGGCCGTTCCCGTTCGCCGGTCGGCCGTCGGGGCCCTGGCCGTTCGGTGCGCCGTGGCGTCCGGGCGGGGGCGCGGAGCCCTGGGCGGTGTGGGGGACGGTCTGCCCCTCCGGGCCGCCGCGCTCGCCGGGCGGTACCGCGCTCCAGCCCGGAGGGAGGTTCCGGGGTGGCCCCGGCGGCGGCCCGGGTCGGGGTGGGCCGACGGGACGACGGTCCTTACGACGGTCGTCGGTCACGTGGCGCCTCCGGAAACGGCTCGGTCGGTCACGGATCCGACCTCGTCACGCCCGCCGGGGCGTCAGGGCGAGGCCGTCCGACGCCGACGGCGGCCGCCGCCCGAGGCGTCGTCCGCTCCCAAGACGTAGGACTGTACGAGGTGGTTCCACCGGCACGTACGGCAGACCTCCACCACGTGCACGGTGAACTCTCCCGCCGCGTCGTCCAGTCGAGCGATCTCGTCGTCCGATCGGGCGGAACCGGACACCGGCCCGAGCCGCTCGCCGTAGACCCAGGAGACGTTGACGACCTCGTCGCGCCGACACATCGGGCAGGAGTTCCGGGTGGGCACGCCGTGGTACGTCGCGGCCTGGAGCAGGTAGGCCCCGGCGTCGCAGGCGTCCTCGGTCGAGGTGCGCCCGGCGGCGACGTCCGCGAGATGCGCACGGCGGCGCAGCGCGTAGTCGACGACCTGACGAGGTGCTCGCACGCGTCTCAGCGTAACCAGCGACGTGCGGCGCCGCGCTGCGGTCGTGTGACGAGATCGTCGCCCGGGAGCCCTCGATGTATCGGCGCGATATGGTGCGGCGAGAGGGTCGTCGACACCAGGCGACCGCGCGACGGAGCTCGGGAGGTGGGCCCACTGCTCGAGCTCGCCGTCCTCGGCCTGCTGCACGAGGCGCCGATGCACGGATACGAGCTGCGCAAGCAGCTCCATGCCCGGCTCGGCTCGCTGCGCGCGTTCTCGTGGGGGTCGGTGTACCCGACGCTGCGCCGCCTCCAGCGCGCCGAGCTCATCGCCGAGCGCGACCCGGAGCCGGCGGCGGTGCGCGGGAGCTGGGCCCGGCGCGGACGCCGCGTGTACGAGATCACGGCGGAGGGAAAGGACCGACTCGACGAGTTGCTCGGCGAGACGGGACCGCAGGCGTTCGACGACGAGAGCTTCGGCGTGCATCTGGCGTTCTTCTCCCGGACGCCCGCCGAGGTGCGGATGCGCATCCTCGAGGGCAGGCGGCGTCGCGTCGAGGAGCGGCGCGACGGACTCCGTACGACGATGACCCGGGCCGGGGAGCAGATCGACCGCTACACCCGCGAGCTCCACCGCATCGGGCTCGACACCACGGAGCGCGAGGTCCGCTGGCTCAACGAGCTCATCGACCACGAGCGGTCGCTCGGCCAGCCCGGGGGGGCCGGCCCGGCCCGCTCCGTGGAGCCGCCGGACTGATCACGGCCCGCCATCGGGTCCGGACGCCGCCGTCCACCGAAGGCCCTGCACACGACCGCAGCGCCACCCGCACGTCAGACACGCCCCACCCAACGATCACCCACCGGGGCACCAAAGAGCGAAGGAGACCATCCATGGGTCAGGTCCGTGTGGCCGTCGTCGGTGTGGGCAACTGCGCCGCCTCGCTGGTCCAGGGCGTCACGTACTACGCCGACGCCGACCCGGCCACCCGCGTGCCCGGGCTCATGCACGTCGACTTCGGTGGCTACCACGTCCGCGACCTCGAGTTCGTGGCCGCGTTCGACGTGGACGCGAAGAAGGTCGGGCAGGACCTCGCCGAGGCGATCACCGCCAGCGAGAACAACACCATCAAGATCGCCGACGTCGCCCCGACCGGGTTGATCGTCCAGCGCGGCCACACCCTCGACGGGCTCGGCCGCTACTACCGCGAGACGATCACCGAGGCCGACGAGGAGCCGGTGGACGTGGTGGCGGCGCTGCGCGAGGCGCGCGCCGACGTCCTGGTGTCCTACCTGCCCGTGGGCAGCGAGGACGCCGACAAGTTCTACGCGCAGTGCGCCCTCGACGCGGGCGTCGCCTTCGTCAACGCCCTGCCGGTGTTCATCGCCTCCGACCCCGAGTGGGCCGAGAAGTTCCGCGCCGCCGGCGTGCCGATCGTCGGCGACGACATCAAGTCCCAGGTGGGCGCGACGATCACCCACCGGGTGCTCGCGAAGCTCTTCGAGGACCGGGGCGTACAGCTCGACCGCACGATGCAGCTCAACGTCGGCGGCAACATGGACTTCCGCAACATGCTCGAGCGGGAGCGCCTGGAGTCGAAGAAGACCTCGAAGACGCAGTCGGTGACCTCGCAGGTCGACCGCGACATGGGCAAGGGCAACGTCCACATCGGCCC
>NZ_JBVPVA010000854.1:0-1681 GCF_055612215.1 Actinomycetospora sp.
GCCTCCGGACCCGCCGGAGTCCGACGAGCCGCTGGTCGGTGTGCCGGTCGACGAGTACGCCGGCGGGACGGTGGTGCTCCCGCAGGCCGGGGAGCACACCAAGTCCGAGGACGAGAAGTCCGGCGCCGACGGCACCGACTCCTCCTCCTCCTCCTCCGCCGACTCCTCCGACGACGGCGACTCCTCCCAGGACTCCGAGGACCAGGACACCGACGACCAGGACACCCAGGTCCACCAGCGGCCCGACCAGGACCAGGGCTCCGAGGACGACGACCAGGACACCCAGCAGATTCCGGTCGCGGGCAACGACGACCGCGGGTCGTCGGAGCAGTCGCAGGGGGAGCGTTCCTCCCGTGGCGACGAGCGTGGTGGCTGGGCGTCGGACGCCTCGGGGTCGAACGGCTCGGGGTCGAACGGTTCTGAGGCGAACGGTTCCGACGCGAACGGTTCCGACGCGAACGGCTCCGAGGCGAACGGCTCCGACGGGGCGTCCTCCTCGTCGGGCTCGCACCGCGAGGAGGGTGGCCTGCGCCGCCTCTTCCGTCGGAGCGGCTCGTGACGTCACGCATCGCCGCCGGGCGCTTCCCGGGCGCCGGGGCGCTGAGCGCGACGGGCAAGCTCTTCGCGCTGGGTCTGGACATCTTCGTCGGCATCTTCCAGCCGCCGTTCCAGACCAAGGAGTTCATCGAGCAGTGCTGGTTCGTCTCGCGGGTGTGCATCCTCCCGTCGGCACTGGTCTCCATCTCGTTCGGCTCGGTGATCTCGCTGCAGCTCGGGTCGCTGATCCGGCAGTTCGGCGCGCAGTCGTTCTCGGGTGCGGCGAGCACGCTGGCGGTCATCCAGCAGGCCGCCCCCGTCATCTGCGCCCTCCTGGTGGCCGGTGCCGGCGGCTCCGCGATCTGCGCGGACCTCGGCGCCCGCACCATCCGTGAGGAGATCGACGCGATGGAGGTGCTGGGCATCAACCCGATCCAGCGCCTCGTCGTGCCGCGCGTGCTCGCGGCGATGCTCGTCTCGGCGCTGCTGTTCGGCCTGGTGTCGATCGTCGGCGTCGCGGGCGGCTACTACTTCAACGTCGTGCTCCAGGGGGTCACCCCCGGGGCGTACGTGCAGGGCTTCTCCGCCCTGTCCAAGCCCACCGACCTCGTCGTCGGGTTCATCAAGGCGCTGCTGTTCGGTCTCGCGGCCGGCGTCGTCGCGGCCTACCGGGGCCTCAACCCCTCCGGCGGACCGAAGGGCGTGGGGGACGCGGTCAACCAGGCCGTGGTCATCACGTTCATCCTGCTGTTCGCGATCAACGTGATCGTGTCGGCCGTCTATCTGAACCTCGTTCCCCCGAGCAAGTTCTAGCAATGGAACTTCCGACGCTGTTCGCTCCCCACAGGGCCGGAGACATCACATGGCAGTGATCACCCGCCGCGCGCGGGCGCTCGTCGACGCACCCCTCGGGTTGCTCGACACCATGGGCGACCAGGCGGCCTTCTACGCGAAGACGATCGGCTGGATCCCCCGGACGCTGCGCCGCTACAAGCGCGAGGTCCTGCGGCTGCTCACCGAGGTGGCCTTCGGCTCCGGTGCGCTCGCGCTCATCGGCGGCACCGTCGTTATCGTCGCGACGCTGACCTTCTTCACCGGCTCCGTCGTCGGCCTGCAGAGCTACTCGGCCCTGAATCAGATCGGT
>NZ_JBVPVA010000865.1:0-3625 GCF_055612215.1 Actinomycetospora sp.
CGACCGAAGCTGGTCCCCAGACCGGGGACGGTGGAGCTGTGTCAAATGCGCGCCTGGTTCTCCACCTGGACGGCGCCGAGCGCGGTGTAGAGCTTCTTGAGGAGGTAGTTCTCCTCGTTGTCCAGCGTCGCCCCGCCGAGGTGGGCCAGGCCCAGCGTGCGGTTGAGCACGCGGCCCTCGGCGTCGGTGTCCTGCCAGGTCCGGGCGCGGGTGTCGACGACGCGGTCGGCGATCATGTCCATCGCCGTGTCGAGGTCGAGGTCCTCCCAGTCGGTCCCGCCGGGGCGCCGGTAGCGCACCTTCGTGACCCGTGACGGCGAGGTGACCAGCGAGAGGCTCGAGGACCCGCGGGGGCAGAGCCGGCCGCGGCTGATCGGCGAGTCCGGGTCGCCCTCGATGTGGGTGACCCGGCCGTCCTTCGAGTAGATGCGCTGCCCGCAGCCGACCGCGCAGAACGGGCAGACCGACCGCGTCACGGTGTCGGCGTCCTCGGTGCGCGCGCGCCACGGGTCGGGCGCGTTCGAGCGCACCGCGGCGCCGCGACCGAGCGGGTCGGGTCCGGTGACCTGGCGGGCGAGCGGCCAGCGGCGCAGGGCGGCCGCGAGGGGCCGGGGCATCTCCACGGGAGACCTCCGGGAGGGACGTCCTGGTGTCGCCCGGCGGGGCGGCGGAGGGTCCGGCTGGGGAGGTCAACCGTCGACGGGAACGCTGCCACCACGGGCGGGCGCCCGCAATCCGGACCCGCCGCCGTCCGCGGCGGGCCCGGCCACGGTCAGCGTCCGATGCCGTCCAGCTCCGCGACCGCGTCCGCGGGCAGCTCGAGGCCCGCGCCGGCGACGTTCTCGCGCAGGTGCTCGACCGACGACGTCCCGGGGATGAGCAGGATGTTCGGCGAGCGCTGCAGCAGCCACGCCAGCGCCACCGCCATCCGGCTCGCGTCGAGCCGCTTCGCCACGTCGTCGAGGGTCTGCGACTGCAGCGGCGAGAAGCCGCCCAGCGGGAAGTACGGGACGTAGGCGATCCCCTGCTCGGCGAGGGAGTCCACGAGCGCGTCGTCCTCGCGGTGCGCGAGGTTGTAGGCGTTCTGCACACAGACCACCGGGGCCACCGTCTGCGCCTCGGCGACCTGATCGGCGGAGGCGGTGCTGATCCCGAGGTGGCGGATCAGGCCCTGCTGCTGCAGGTCGGCGAGCACCCCGTACCGCTCGGCCACCGGCTGGGGCATCGGCCCCATGTGGTCGTCGTGGTCGGCCTCGAGGCGCAGGTTGACGACGTCGAGGGCGTCCACGCCGAGGTGGCGCAGGTTGTCGTGCACGGCGGTGCGCAGCTCGTCGGGCCCGAGCGCCGGCGGCCAGCCGCCCTGGTCGTCGCGGCGGGCGCCGACCTTGGTGACCAGGACGAGGTTCTCCGGGTACGGCGCGAGGGCCTCGCGGAGGATCTCGTTCGTGACGAACGGGCCGTAGAAGTCCGAGGTGTCGATGTGGTTGATGCCGAGGTCGACGACCGTGCGCAGCACCCGGATCGCCTCGTCGCGGTCCTTGGGCGGGCCGAAGACACCGGGCCCGGCGAGCTGCATCGCGCCGTAGCCGACGCGGGTGACCTCGAGGTCGCCCAGGGGAGCGGTGCCGCCGGGGAGGTCGTGGGCGGGGAGAGCAGGCATGATCGCCTTCCGTCGTGATCGGGGTACGGCTCCACGGTGCGCCGCCGGCGCCGCCGCGGCGAGGGACCCGTCTTCCTGGGACCGTGGGTCCCAGGCTAGGTGGGCCCGAGGTCGTCGGCCCGTCGCACGACCTCGTCGGCGCACCCCCAGGCCAGGGTGATCCCGGAGCCGCCGTGCCCGTAGTCGTGGATCACCGGGGTGCCGTCGGCGAGGGTCCCGCGCTCCAGGCGCACCGTCGGGCGCGCCGGGCGCAGGCCGGCGACCGTGCCCAGCACCGTCGCGTGCGCCAGCGCCGGGACGAGGTCGGTGCAGCGCGCGACGATCGCCGCGGCCGTGGCCGGGTCCGGCGCGGTGTCCCAGGCGCCCTCGTCGAGGGTGCCGCCGAGGATCACGTCGTCGGCCCGCGGGTGGACGTAGGCCCGCCCGCCGGGGTGCTCCTCGTCGCGGACCGACAGCGTGAGCCCGGGGTTGGCGACGCGCACGATCTGCCCGCGCACCGGGACCACGGCGTCGTCGGGCACGAGCGTGCGCGCTGCGAGGCCCGGTGCCGCGACGACGAGGTCGGCCGGGTGGGCGGGGTCGGCGGCGCCGGCGGCCTCGTCGAGCCGGTCGAGGCGGCGGGTGACGAAGCGCGCGCCGCGCTCCGCGACGTCGGCGGCCAGCCAGGGCAGGTGGACCGGCATCTCGACGAGCGGGACCGCGAAGCGCAGGCCGTGGGCGTAGCCGGGCGGGAGCTCGTCGGGGCGCGCCGGGCGCAGGTCCCCGAGCGCAGCGGTCCACCACGGCCGCCCGGGGTCCGCGCGGTGCAGCGTGAGGCTCTCGCGCATGACCACGCCGGGGACCCCGCGACGAGCCTGGTCGGCGAGCTCGGTGAAGGTCGCCGAGCCCCAGGCGAGCACGCGGTCGCGGGGGTCGGCGCGCGTCGGGAACCAGACGGCCGCGGCGAGGTGGGAGGTGGACTCGGCGGTGGGCCGGTCGGCGAGCACCGTGACCCGCCAGCCCCGGTCCAGCAGCCGGGAGGCCGCGGCGAGGCCGACCATCCCGGCCCCGACCACGGTGGCGCGTCGTGTCACGGTCCCGATCGTGGTCCCGGTGCGCACCGGGCGCAGGGGCGGGCCTGGCAGGATCGTGCGCCGTGACGTCTCCGGACACCGACGCCGGGACCCGGCACGTCTCGCGGGTGATCGCACGCCCGTGGCGGGAGGTCTACGAGTACGCCGCGGACCCGCGTCACCTCGTGGAGTGGGCGTCCGGGCTGGCGTCCGCATCGGTGACCCCGCGCGACGACGGGTCCTGGCACGCGTCGTCCCCGTTCGGCGACGTGGTGGTGCGCTTCGCGGCGGGAAACGACCTCGGGGTCCTCGACCACGTCGTCCGCATGCCCGACGGCACCGAGGTGCTCAACCCGATGCGCGTCCTCCCCCACGACGACGGCGCGGAGGTGGTGTTCACCGTCCGCCGCCGCGTGGGGACGACCGACGAGGACGTCGCCGCCGACGCGGCCGTGGTCGCGGGGGACCTGGAGACGCTGCGGCGGATCTGCGAGGGCTGAGCGGCCCGGCCCCTCCTCTGCGTGGCACCCCGCGGCGTGGCAGCAACGGCACGTTCCTGACGTCAGACGTCAGAACGGCGCCGTTCACTCGTCGGCCCACCCCACGGCCCCGCGGCAGCAACGGCACGTTCCTGTTGTCAGACGTCAGGACGGCGCCGTTCAATCGTCGGCCCACCCCACGGACCCGCGGCAGCAACGGCACGTTCCTGGCGTCAGACGTCAGAACGGCGCCGTTCACCCCTCGGCGAGCCGACGGGGTCAGCCCGCCGGCGCCGGAGCGGCGGGAGCGGCCGGGGCGGGGACGGCCGGCGCACCAGGAGCGGCCGGGGCAGGGACAGCGGGCACCGGGGACGCACCGGGAGCGGCCGGGGCGGCCGGGGCAGCGGGAGCCCGTGCGGTCCCCTGCTGCTGCA
>NZ_JBVPVA010000955.1:0-13559 GCF_055612215.1 Actinomycetospora sp.
AGCGCGCGCGCCGCGCCCTCACCGCCCAGGTCACCGCGCTCCGGGACGCGATGACGGCCCTCGACGCCGGCCCCGTCCGGGACGCGCTGGAACGGGAGTCGACGGTAGCGGCCCTGCTCGCGCTGGACCGGGCGTTCGTGCACCGGGTCCGCGTGGTGGGCGGCAAGGACGCGAACCCCGTGAACGAGGTCGAGCTGCTGGTGGAGTCGGTGCTCGACCACGGCGGTGTCCTCACCACGAACAAGGTCATCAAGTACTCCCCGGAGCAGACGGTGCTCGGCATCCCGCCCGGGGCCGGAATCGCCCTGACCGTGGACGACCTCGAGCGGCTCGGCGCCGCGTTCCTCACCGAGCTGGAGAAGCGCTCCCGCGCCGACGCCTGACGGTCCGACAGCCGTTCTCCTTGCCTAGTGTCGGTGACACTACTAGCTTCGACACTATGACCCAGCGGTCCGGACTCGCCCTCGCGGTCCTCGCGCTCGCCGTCGAGGAACCGATGCACCCGTACCGCATGCAGCAACTCATCCGGGAGCGTGGCAAGGACCGCGTGGTCAACGTGGGTCAGCGCTCCCAGCTCTACAAGACGATCGACCGCCTCGAGCGCGACGGCCTGCTCGCCGAGCACGCCGTCGAGCGCGAGGCCACCCGGCCGGAGCGGACCGTCTACACCGCGACCGACGCCGGCCGCCGGGCCGCGATCGAGTGGACCGTCGACATGCTCGTGGCCCCGCGTCCCGAGTTCGGTGAGTTCGCCGCGGCGCTGGCCTACCTCCCGCTCGTCACCGTCACCGAGGCCCTCGCCGCCCTGCGCGCCCGCCTCGCGGAACGGCGCGCGGCGCGTGACCACCGCCGCGACGAGCTCGCCGACCTCCGCGACGACGTGCCCCGGCTGCACCTCGTCGAGGAGGAGTACCTCCTCGCCCAGCTCGAGACCGACGTGGCCTTCGTCGAGGGCCTCGTCGCCGACCTCACGTCCGGGGCCCTCACCTGGGACCGGGACGAACTCATCCAGCACCGCGACTGACGCGCGTCCGACCCTCCCGGGGGACACCCATGTCCACATCCAAGATCGTCATCATCGGCGCCGGCACCGGCGGGATGTGCCTCGCGCACGGCCTGCGCCGCGCCGGGTTCGAGGTCGCCGTCCACGAGCGCGACCGCACCCGCACCGGCGGCCTGCACGGCTACCGCGTCGGGATCTCCCCCAACGGTGCCCGCGCCCTCAAGGCCTGCCTCGACGAGGACCTGTTCGCGACGTTCGTGGCCACCACCGGCCGGGACTACGAGCACCTGACGATGTACACCGAGCGCTTCGCCGAGCTCCTCGCGATGGGCTTCGACGACCTGCCCCGCCTCGGGGACGCGCCCGAGGACCAGGACTACAACGTCAGCCGCACCACGCTGCGCCAGGTGCTGTTCACCGGCATGGAGGACGTGATCACGTTCGACCGCGTGTTCACCGGCTACGAGCAGCACACCGACGGCACCGTGACCGCGTTCTTCGCCGACGGGTCCTCCGACCGCGGTGACCTGCTCGTCGGCGCGGACGGCGCGAGCTCCCGCGTGCGGGCGCAGTACCTGCCGCACGCCACGCACTCCGACACCGGGCTCGTCGGGCTCGGCGGGAAGCTCCCCTACGACACCCCGCAGGCCGCGGCCCTGCCCGAGCGGGTGCGCAGCGGCCTGTCGATGCTCTTCGACCGGCGCGGGCAGTTCGGCATCCTGCACGCGATGCGGATGCCGTGGGAGCCCGGCGGCGCCCCCCGCGAGGGGATCGGGTCCGACGACGCGGCGCAGCTCGCGGCCTGGCCCGGCCTGCGCTACGACAACACCACCGACTACGTGTCCTGGGGGTTGTCCACGTCGCGGCGCGTCCTCCCGGCCGACGTGCTCGAGCGTCGGGGCACCGACCTGCACGACGTCGCCGCCGACCTCACCCGTGACTGGGATCCGCGCTGGCACGACCTGCTCGCCGCGTCCGACCCCTCGGCGGCGATGGCCATCTCCGTGCGCACCTCCGACCCGCTGCCGGCCTGGACACCGAGCTCGGTGACCCTGATCGGCGACGCCGTCCACACCATGACCCCGGGCCGCGGCGCCGGCGCGAACACCGCGCTGCGCGACGCCCGGGAGCTGCGGGACCGGCTCGTGCGCATGCGTGACGGCGAGCTCACCCGCGACGAGGCCGTCGGCTCGTACGAGGAGCTGATGCGCCGCTACTCGGCCCTCGCGGTGAAGGAGTCGCTGGAGTTCATGCACGACGACGTCGACCGCCGGAGCCGCCTCGGCGTGCTGGCCCAGCGCTCGGCGATGCGGGCGATGAACCGGGTGCCGGCCGCGAAGCGGCGGATGGCCCGCAACCTGCAGAAGGTCCGCGACTCCGAGCTCGTCTGAGGCCCCGCCCGCGTGGTTGGGTCGAGGTCGTGACCACGACGGAGGACTTCACCCGGCAGGGCCCGATCCCCGACAACCTCGTCGAGGACCTCACCGGCGTGAACGCCTTCACCGGCGACGCGGTGGCCGCACAGGTCGTGGCCACCGCCGCGCCGTGGGCCCGGGGGCGCGCCGCGGAGCTCGGGGCGCGGGTGTGGGACCCGCGGGTGCTCGAGACCGCCCGCAACGCCCAGCGCCACACCCCCGAGCTGCGTCCGCTCGACCGGCTCGGGCACGAGGTCTTCGACGTCGAGTTCCACCCGAGCTACCACGAGCTCATGGCGCTCGCGTTCGGCTCCGGGGTGCACTCGCTGGCCTGGACCGCCGACGCCCCGGGCGCCCACTCCGCGCGGGCGGTGCTGTCGTACCTGTGGAACCAGGTCGACGGCTCCACCGCGTGCCCGACGGGCATGGCGTACGCGTCGATCCCGATCCTGCGCAGCCAGCCCGAGCTGGCCCCGTGGGCGGACAAGATCGTCGTGGAGGGCTACGACCCGGCGGACGTGCCCGTCACCGGCAAGTCGGCCGCCACCGTCGGCTACTTCATGACCGAGAAGCACGGGGGCTCCGACCTGCGGGCCAACGTGACCGTCGCCCGCCCGACCGGGCGGCGGGGTCCGGGTGAGACGTACCTGGTCAACGGGCACAAGTGGTTCGCGTCGGTGCCGATGGCGGACTGCTACCTGACGGTGGCCCGGACCGAGGGCGGCGTGTCGTGCCTGTTCGTCCCCCGTCGGCGCGCGGACGGGACCCTCAACGGGATCCGCGTGAACCGCCTCAAGGACAAGCTCGGCAACCGGGCCAACGCGTCCTCGGAGATCGAGTACCACGACGCCGAGGCGGTCCTGGTCGGCGAGGAGGGCCGCGGGGTGCGCACGATCCTCTCCTCGGCCGAGTACACCCGCCTGGACTTCGCGATCGGATCCGCCGGCCTGATGCGTGCGGCCCTCTCCCAGGCGCTGCACCACAACGACCGCCGCACCGCGTTCGGGTCCCGGCTCTCGGCGCTGCCGATCCAGGCCCCGGTACTCGCCGACCTCGCCCTCGAGTGGGCCGGCGCCGCGCACCTCGGGTTCCGGCTGGCCCGCGCCGAGGACCACCACGACGACGTCTCCGAGGCGTTGGTGAGCCGCCTGCTCACGCCGGTGGCGAAGTACTGGAACTGCCGGCGGGTGTCCGCGGTCACCGAGGAGGTCATCCAGTCCATCGGCGGCAACGCCTACATCGAGGAGCACCCCTGCCCCCGGTACTACCGGGAGGCGCCGCTCAACGCGATCTGGGAAGGCACCTCGAACATGATGGTCGCCGACGTCGGACGGGTGCTGACCCGCGAGCCGAAGGCCCTCGAGCCGGTCCTCGACGGCATCCGGCCCGCCGCCTCAGAGCACCCCCTGCTCGCCACCGCCCTCGCCGAGATCGAGGAGCTGGCCGCGGCCCCGGAGGACACCGCGCGCTACCTCGTCACCCGCCTCGCCCTCGCCGCGCAGGCGGCGCTGCTCGTCGAGCACGCGCCCTCGGTGGTGGCCGAGGCGTTCGTCGCGTCGCGCCTCGGTACCGGCTGGGGGCCGGGCTTCGGCACGTTGCGCGGCGTCGACTTCGAGGCGGTCATCGACTTCGCCCGGCTGCGGTGACCGGTCAGTCCCACCGGTGGAAGCCCTGCCCGGACTTCCGCCCGAGCTCCCCGCGGGCGACCTTGTCGCGCAGCAGCTGCGGCGGGGCGAAGCGGTCCCCGAGCTCCTCGGCGAGGTGCTCGGCGATCGCCAGGCGGACGTCGAGCCCGACGACGTCGGTGAGCTTGAGCGGGCCCATCGGCCAGCGGTAGCCCAGCTCCATCCCGGTGTCGATGTCCTCGGCGCTCGCGACGCCCTCCTCGAGCATCCGGATCGCCTCGAGCCCGACGGCCACGCCGAGCCGCGAGGTCGCGAAGCCGGGGGCGTCGTCGACGACGATCGCGGTCTTGCCGAGGGCCTCGACCCAGCCCCGCACCTGCTCGACGAGGTCGTCGCCGACCTCCGGCGGACGGATCAGCTCGACGAGGCGCTGCGCGGGTACCGGGTTGAAGAAGTGCATGCCGAGCAGCCGCCCCGGCGGGAGCCCGCGGCCGATGGCGCCGACCGACAACGACGAGGTGTTGGTGGCGAGCACGGCGTCGGGGCACCGCTCGGCGGCGGCGCCGAGGATCTCCTGCTTGAGGTCGACGCGCTCGGGGACGGCCTCGACGACGAGCCCGGTCCCGGACGGGAGGTTCGCCACCCCGGTGACGACGGTCGTCCGCGCGACCAGGCCCTCGACGTCGGTGCCCTCGGGCAGCTTGCCCCGGTCGGCGGCGCCCTGCAGCGACCGCTCCAGCGCCTGGCGGGCGGCGGCGACGCGGTCGTCGTCGCTCTCGACGATCGTCACCTCCGCACCGGAGGCGACGAACACGTGCGCGATGCCGGCGCCCATCGTCCCGCCGCCGACGACCCCCACGCGGGTGGGCAGGTCCGTCATCGGTGCTCCCTCCGTGGACTGCACTCCTCGACGACCCGGTTCCCGCCAGGCCCGCGCGCAACGCCTCCGGCCCGGGCCCGGACGGTTGCGCCCCCACGGACTCTGGGGCACCATCGCAACCGAACGAACATTCGGCCGGAAGGTGCTGACGGTGACCGTGTCCGACGAGACGACGAGGCTCGCGACCGCCTCGACACCGGACGGTGCCACCAGCGCCCCGGCCGATCTGGAGCGCGAGCTCTCCGACGCGTTCGAGGCGACCGTGGCCGGCGAGGGTCGCGTCGAGCCGCGGGACTGGATGCCCGAGGGCTACCGCAAGACCCTGATCCGCCAGATCGCCCAGCACGCGCACTCCGAGATCATCGGCATGCAGCCGGAGGGCAACTGGATCCTCCGCGCGCCGAGCCTGCGCCGGAAGGCGATCCTGCTGGCCAAGGTGCAGGACGAGGCCGGCCACGGGCTCTACCTCTACTCGGCCACCGAGACCCTCGGCGTCGACCGCGCGGAGCTCACCGAGAAGCTGATCTCCTCGACGCAGAAGTACTCCTCGATCTTCAACTACCCGACGCTGACGTTCGCCGACATCGGCGTCATCGGCTGGCTCGTCGACGGCGCGGCGATCTGCAACCAGGTGCCGCTGTGCCGGTCGAGCTACGGGCCGTACGCCCGCGCCATGGTGCGGATCTGCAAGGAGGAGTCCTTCCACCAGCGGCAGGGCTTCGAGCTGCTGATGACGCTGATGGCGGGCACCGAGGCGCAGCGCGAGATGGTGCAGGACGCGGTGAACCGCTGGTGGTGGCCCTCGCTGATGATGTTCGGCCCGGCCGACGGCGACTCGCCCAACACGCAGCAGTCGATGGCGTGGCGGATCAAGCGGCACACCAACGACGAGCTGCGCCAGCGCTACGTCGACATGTCCGTGCCGCAGGCCGAGGCGCTCGGCGTCACGTTCCCGGACCCGGAGCTGCGGTGGAACGCGGAGCGGGGTTCCTACGACTACGGCGAGATCGACTGGGCCGAGTTCACCGCCGTGGTGAAGGGCGCGGGGCCGTGCAACGCCCAGCGGCTGGCCCACCGCCGCGCCGCGCACGAGAACGGGCAGTGGGTGCGGGACGCGGCGTCGGCGTACGCGGCGAAGCAGGCCCGACGCGAGCAGGAGGTCGCGGCGTGAGCATGTCCGACGACACCACCGCCCACGTCGAGGGCGATCCCGCCGCCGACCTGGGGTCGGGCACCCCGAAGGCCACCTGGCCCCTCTACGAGGTGTTCGTGCGCGGCAAGCGCGGCCTCAACCACGTGCACGTCGGGTCCCTGCACGCCCCCGACGACCGGATGGCCCTGCACAACGCGCGCAACCTCTACACCCGGCGCAACGAGGGCGTGAGCATCTGGGTGGTCCGCGCCGACGCGATCACCGCGTCCAGCCCCGACGAGAAGGACCCGTTCTTCGCGCCGTCGGGCGACAAGGTCTACCGCCACCCGACCTTCTACTCCATCCCCGACGACGTCCCGCACCTGTGAGCGCGGGGAACGACGTGGACACCCACGACGGCGGCGGCAACGTCTACGACGCCCTCGCGGCCGCGGACCACGACGGCCGCTGGGCCCACGGCGCCGGGTTCGACGAGACCGTCGTGGAGGTGACCGCGCCGGCCCCGGAGGGGGTCGACCGGGAGGACCTCGCGGCGTACTGCCTGATGCTCGCCGACGACGCTCTCGTCGCGTCCCAGCGGCTCTCCGGGTGGGCGACGCACGCGCCCGAGCTCGAGGAGGAGGTCGCGCTCGCCAACATCGCGCTCGACCTGCTCGGGCAGGCGCGGGTGCTGCTGTCCCGGGCCGGGCACCTCGGGGCCGCGGAGCGGTTCCGTGCGGCCGCCCCCCACGACGACGAGGACGTGCTCGCCTACTTCCGCGACGACCGGTCCTTCCGCAACGTCACCCTCGCCGAGATCGACCTCGGCGACTTCGGGCGGACGATGGCGTGGATGCTCGTCTACTCGTCGTGGCGCCTGGCGCTCATGACGACGCTGCGGGGCTCGGCGGACCCGGTGCTGGCCGCGGTCGCGGCGAAGGCGGTCCCGGAGCTCGCCTACCAGCGGGAGTACGCGGCCGGCTGGGTCGTCCGGCTGGGCGACGGCACCGAGCTCTCGCACGTCCGCGCGCAGGCCGGCCTGGACGCGGTGTGGCCGTTCGTCGAGGAGCTCTTCCTCGCGCACCCGGTGGAGACGCGGCTGGCCGAGGCCGGGGTGGCCGTCGACCCGGCGTCGCTGCGCGCGGCCGTGGACGCCGACCTCGAGCAGGTCCTGCCCGCCGCGACCCTGACCCGCCCGGAGCGGGCTGCGGTCGGGCTCGTCGGCGGTCGCGGCGGCCGCGACGGGGTGCACACCGAGTCGCTGGGCCGGGTGCTCGCCGTCATGCAGTCGCTGGCCCGGGCGCACCCGGAGGCGACGTGGTGAGCGCGGCCCTCGCTGATCACCGGTTGTGGGAGGTCGCCGCCCAGGTCACCGATCCCGAGATGCCGATGCTGACGCTGGCCGACCTGGGCGTGCTGCGGTCGGTCTCCGTCGACGGCGACCGCGTCGTCGCGACGATCACGCCCACGTACGCGGGCTGCCCGGCCCTCGACGCGATGCGCGCGGACCTGGCCGCGAGGCTCGCGGACTTCGGGGAGGTCGAGGTGCGTGTGTCGCTCACCCCGCCCTGGAGCACCGACCTCATCTCCGACGAGGGCCGCCGCAAGCTCGCCGAGGCCGGGGTGGCGCCGCCGGCGCACGTCGGGCCGCGCACCACGGGCCCGGTCACGCTGAGCCTCGCCCCGCCCGCGCAGCGGGTCGCGTGCCCGCGGTGCGGCAGCGCGGACACCGAGGTGCTCTCCCGCTTCGGCCCGACGGCCTGCACCGCGCTGCGTCGCTGCCGGTCCTGCCGGGAGCCCTTCGAGCACATGAAAGACATCTGATGAGCGCGCCGACCACCGAGCCGGAGGCGACCACCACCGGGTTCCATCCGCTGCGGGTCGCGGCCGTCGAGCGGCTCACCGACGACGCCGTCGCGGTCACCTTCGCCGTCCCCGACGAGCTCGCGGAGACCTTCGCGTTCCGGGCCGGGCAGTACCTCACGGTGCGCCAGGAGACGCCGGACGGGGAGGAGCGCCGCTCCTACTCGATCTGCGCTCCCGAGGGCGCCGCGCCCCGGATCGGGGTCCGCCGGGTCGAGACCGGGCTGTTCTCCGAATGGCTGGTCGACCGGCTCGCCGCCGGGGACGTCCTCGAGGTCGCCCCGCCCGAGGGCCGGTTCACCCCCGGTCCCCCTCCCGGAGAACACGAGCCCGGCGAGCACCACACCCTGATCGCCGCCGGGTCGGGCATCACCCCGGTGCTCTCGATCGCGGCGACCGTCCTGGCCGCGCACCCCGACACCCACGTCACGCTGCTCTACGGCAACCGGCGCACCGACACCGTGATGTTCACCGAGGAGCTCGCCGACCTCAAGGACCGCTACCACGCCCGCCTGCAGCTCGACCACGTCCTGTCCCGCGAGCCGATGGAGGCCGAGATCTTCGGCGGGCGGCTGGACCGGGAGAAGCTGCGGACGCTCCTCGGGTCGCTGGTGCCCACCCCGCAGGTCGACCACTGGTGGCTCTGCGGGCCGCTGGAGATGGTCACCGGCGCCCGGGACGTGCTCGCCGAGTTCGGGGTCGGCCGGGAGAAGGTGCACGCCGAGCTCTTCTACGTCGACACCCCGCCGCCGCAGCCGGTGCGCCACGAGGACGCCCCGGCCCAGGGGGCCACGGCGCGGATCATCCTGCACGGACGCGAGGTCACCGCGACGATCCCGTCGGACTCCTTCGTCCTCGACGCCGCCCAGAAGGTGCGCTCCGACCTGCCCTTCGCCTGCAAGGGCGGGGTGTGCGGGACGTGCCGGGCGAAGGTCACCGGGGGCGAGGTCCGGATGCAGCGCAACTTCGCGCTCGAGGCCGAGGAGGTCGAGGCCGGGTTCGTCCTGACGTGCCAGTCGGTGCCGGTCTCCGATGAGCTCACCATCGACTACGACGTCTGATCGGGAGGACCCACCGTGGTGCCCAGCTATCTGGCCGGCCGTTGGCAGACCGGGACCGGTGACGGGCGGCCGATGCTCGACGCCGTGACCGGTGAGGAGATCGACCGGCTCTCGACCGGCGGACTCGACCTGGCCGGTGCCGCGTCGTACGCCCGCCGGACGGGTGGACCGGCGCTGCGGGAGCTCTCGTTCCACCAGCGGGCTTCGCTGCTCAAGGCGCTGGCCGGGCACCTGCGCGAGCACCGCGAGCAGCTCTACGCGCTCTCCGCGCGGACCGGCGCCACCCTGGGCGACTCGAAATTCGACGTCGACGGCGGCATCGGCGTCCTCCAGGCGTACGCCTCGAAGGGCAAGCGCGAGCTGCCCGCCGGCACCGTGCTCGTCGAGGGCGAGGTCGAGCCGTTGTCGAAGGACGGGTCGTTCCTCGGCCAGCACGTGCTCACGCCGCTCCACGGGGTCGCGGTGCAGGTCAACGCCTACAACTTCCCCTGCTGGGGACCGCTGGAGAAGCTCGCGCCCGCCTTCCTCGCCGGGGTGCCCTCGATCGTCAAGCCCGCGACGCCGACGGCGTTCCTCACCGCGGCGCTCATGGAGCTGGTCATCGGCTCCGGGCTGCTGCCCGAGGGCTCGGTGCAGTTCCTCGCCGGGTCCGTGGGCGACCTGTTCGACCACCTCACGGAGCAGGACCTGGTCTCGTTCACCGGCTCGGCCTCGACCGCCCAGCAGCTGCGCACCCACCCGACGCTGACGGCGCGGGCGGTGCGCTTCACCGCCGAGGCGGACTCGCTCAACTGCTCGGTCCTGGGTCCCGACGCCGGGCCGGGCACGCCGGAGTTCGACCTGTACGTGACGCAGCTGACCACCGAGATGACGGTCAAGGCCGGGCAGAAGTGCACCGCGATCCGGCGCGCCTTCGTGCCCGGTGAGCACCTCGACGCGGTGGCCGAGGCGGTCGTCGCCCGGCTCGAGCGGGTCACCGTCGGGAACCCGGCGAACCCGGACGTGCGGATGGGCGCGCTGGCCGGCCTGGAGCAGCGCGAGGAGGTGCGGCGCTCGCTGAAGGCCCTGATCGACGGCGGGCGGGTGCTGTACGGGTCGCCCGACGCCGTGGACGTGGTCGACGCCGACGCCGAGCGCGGCGCGTTCCTGTCCCCGGTGCTGCTGGCCGCCGAGCCGGACAGCGCCGCGGTGCACGAGGTGGAGGCGTTCGGCCCGGTGTCGACCCTCGTCCCGTACTCCTCCACCCCGCAGGTCGTGGAGCTCGCGGCACGGGGGCAGGGTTCGCTCGTCGGGTCGGTCGTCACGGGGGATCCGGGCTTCGCCCGCGAGGTCGTCCTCGGTGTCGCCCCGTGGCACGGCCGGGTCCTGGTGCTCGACCGGGCCGACGCGACGTCCTCCACCGGGCACGGCTCCCCGATGCCGCAGCTGGTCCACGGCGGCCCCGGTCGCGCGGGGGGTGGCGAGGAGATGGGCGGCCTCCGCGGCGTCGCCCACCACATGCAGCGCACCGCGGTCCAGGGGTCGCCGGACATGCTCACGGCGATCACCGGCCGGTGGGTGCCGGGCTCGGCGCGCACGACGACCGACGAGCACCCCTTCCGCAAGCACCTCGAGGAGCTGCGCGTCGGGGACACCGTCGTGGGCGGTCCGCGGACGGTGACGCAGGAGGACGTGGAGCGGTTCGCCGAGTTCACCGGCGACACCTTCTACGCGCACATGGACTCCGAGGCGGCCGCGGCCAACCCGTTCTTCGGCGAGCGCGTGGCCCACGGCTACCTCGTGGTGTCCTTCGCGGCCGGCCTGTTCGTCGATCCCGCCCCCGGCCCGGTGCTGGCGAACTTCGGGGTGGACTCGTTGCGCTTCCTGACACCGGTGAAGTTCGGGGACGATCTGACGATCACCCTGACCGCGAAGCAGATCACCCCGCGCGACACCGCCGCCTACGGCGAGGTCCGCTGGGACGCCGACGTCACGAACTCCCGCGGCGACTCCGTCGCCCGCTACGACGTCCTCACCCTCGTCGCGAAGCAGGCGACGCCGTGAGCGGGGAGATCGCCACGTCCGTCCGGCGGATGTGGGACGACGACGCGGCCTCCCGCAAGCTGGGCATGGAGCTCCACTCCGCCGCCGACGGCGAGGCGCGGCTGACCATGACCGTCACCTCGGACATGGTCAACGGGCACGGCATGTGCCACGGCGGCTACCTGTTCATGCTGGCGGACTCGGCGTTCGCCTGCGCCTGCAACAGCCCCGGGCCGGTGACGGTGGCCGCGGGGGCGGACGTCGTCTTCGTCGCCTCCGCGCGGGAGAACGACGTGCTCGAGGCGGTCGCCACCGAGCGGACCCGGCACGGGCGCAGCGGCGTCTACGACGTGACCGTCCGCCGGCCGATGGACGGCCAGGTCATCGCCGAGGTCCGCGGACGCAGCCGCACCATCCAGCGGTCGTGAATCCGGTCGTCGCCCCTCGCGGTCAGGCCGGCGCCGGGATCGCGCCGATGTTCGCGAGCATCGCCAGCACGTCGATGTGGTGCCGTTCGTGGACGAGCAGGCCGTTGTCCCACTCCTGCCACATGACCGCCCAGAACTCCCCGACCCGGCCCGACGCCGGGATCACCCCGGCCCCGGTGTCGAGCGGCCCGTCGTGAGTACCCCGCCAAAGGATTTCGAGGACGGTGGTCTCGCCGGCCGCGGTCAGCCGCCGGATCTCGCCGACCGCATCGGGGAAGGCCGACTTCCACTCCTGCAGCGCGGCGACCACGGCGTCCGCGCCCTCCACACGGCGACCGGTGCCGGTCTCCTCGTAGACGTACGTCGGGGCGAGCATCGATCGCACCGCGTCCCAGTCCCCCCGGTTGAACGCGTCGATCGACTCGCGCGCCTTGGCTTCGATGTCGTCCGTGGTCATGTCTGCCCCCTCGTCCGTGGCCTCCCTGGTTCCGTTCGAGCGTGGCACGGCTGAACGTCGTCATCGAGACGCAGAGTGACATGGAGCAGCGAGTACCACTCGTTCGGCGGAATGGCGACGACGCCCGCCCGTGATGCGGGCCGAGTGATTGACCGAGGGTGACAGTCGCCGCGCGACCTCAGGTGCCCGGCGGTGTCCCGCTCGCTCGCGCGAGCCCGCCCAGCAGCGCGTCGACGAGAAGGGCCGGCATCCCGGCGTCGATCGGCTCCCGGGTGAGCACGATCCGGAAATGGACCGGGCTGACGAGCATCTCGATGGCCAGGCGGGGGTCGACGGTGGCCGGGAGCTCGCCGCGGTCGACGGCGCGGGTGATCATCTGCGTGGAGAGCGCGGAGCGGGATGCCCAGTAGTGGTCCCGGGCCCGTCGGGTGTCGGGATCGTCCCCGGCGACGGCGAGCGTGCGCTCGAGGGCGTGACCGACGGGCGTGGCGAGGAACTCCGCGAGGTCGACGGCATAGGCGATCAGGTCGTCCCGCAGGCTCCCCGTGTCGGGCACCCGCAGCTGCTCGGTGGCGTCGAGCAGCGCATCGATGAGCAGGTTCTCCCGGGTGCCCCAGCGGCGGTAGACCGTCGTCTCGTTCACCTCGGCCCGCGCCGCGACCTCCGAGACCCGCAGGCCCTCGAGCCCCCGCGCCAGGAGGAGCTCGAGCGTGGCCTCGAGGACGGCCGCGCGCACCCGCGCCGACCGACCTCCCGGACGACGCCGCACCTCCGGAGCACTCACATTCCCCACCATAAAGCAAGTCCCCTTGCGATTGAACGACCGGAGGCCCACACTCCTGGGAGCCAGTCGACTGGCCTTTACCGAGGAGTCCCCGATGCAGATCGATCGCGACGTCGCGGTCCCCACCCGCGACGGTTCCGTCCTCGTCGCCGACGTCTTCCGCCCCGAGGGCGACGACCCGGTCCCCGTGATCGCGTCGATCGGTCCGTACGGCAAGGACGTGCACTGGCCCGACCGCTACCCGCTCTACGAGCTCGTCGCCAACAACGAGTACATGGTCTGGGAGACCCCGGACCCGGAGTGGTGGGTACCGCGGGGCTACGCGCTGGTGCGTATCGACACCCGGGGTACGGGGAAGTCGCCCGGCCGCCTGGACCTCTACGGGCCGCGCGACGCGGAGGACTTCCACGACGTCGTCGAGTGGATCGCCGAGCAGCCCTGGTGCACCGGCAAGGTCGCCTCCAGCGGCATCTCCTGGCTGGCGATGATGGGCTGGCGGGTGGCCGCGCTGCAGCCGCCGCACCTCGCCGCGGTGGTCGCCTGGGAGGGCTCGACCGACTTCTACCGCGAGTGCGCCTACCAGGGCGGCCTCTACTCGAACGGGTTCATCGACTTCTGGTGGGACCGCCAGATCGAACCGCAGCGCACCGAGCACGACGGCGACGACTGGCGCGAGGTGCTCCCGCAGCACCCGCTGCTCGACGACTACCACCGCGCCCGGGCCACCGACCTCGACCGCGTCACGGTGCCAGTCCTCTCCGCGGCCAACTGGGGCGCGCTGCACCTGCACCTGCGAGGCAACATCGAGGGCTGGCGCCGGGCCGAACATTGACTAGTTGCTTGCCCTTGCGCGTTTCGGCGATCGTCGCATCGCCGCTGGTGACAAAGC
>NZ_JBVPVA010000999.1:0-2204 GCF_055612215.1 Actinomycetospora sp.
GTCCTGCAGTGCGGTCAACGCCGCGTAGCAGCGGGCCTGCGCGGATCGCAGCGCCTCCCACGCCGCCGCGGTCTCGGCCAACGCCGCAGCCGCCGCCGCCGACAGCCCGTCACCGTCGCAGGCGCCCTCGGCGGCACCGTCACCCTCGGAGGCACCGTCGCAGGCGCCGTCGGCGGGGAGTCCGGGCACCGCCCACGACCCCGACCCGCCCACCGCAGCGTCGTCGTCGAGGTCCTGGAGGTCCTGGAGGTCGTGCCAGTCCGGGTCGTGCTCGGGCAGCGGGGCGAGGTCGTCGTCGACCCAGCCCGCGGGTTCCTCCCACGGCGGGGGCAGGTACGCGTCCCAGTGCGGGGACTCGTCGACGGGCACGGCCATGCACCCAGTATCGAACACGTGTTCGAACGACGGTAGCCGTCGGGCAGCGCAATTCGATCTCCGCGAACGGACCCCGAGATCCTGTCGATCAGACGATCGGCCGGACCCCGGCACCCCGACGACCCCAGGTCGACGGGGTCCGGGTCAGGCGACCTCGCCGTAGGAGACGACCGACAGGAACCGGATCGGCAGCTCGACGAGCTCCTGCGGGCCGTGCACGCCCTCGCCGTCGAGCTGGAGGGCGTCGCCGGGCCGCATCGTGTAGCGGGTGTCGCCGTGGCCGTAGACCATCACGCCGGCGAGCATGTAGAGCAGCTCGGTGCCGGGGTGCTGGAAGAGCGGGAACACCTCGCTGCGGGAGGTGAGCTCCACCAGGTGGGCCTCCATGCGGGCGTGCGGGCCCCGCAGGCCGCCGAGCAACGTGTAGTCGTGGCCCACCCGGGTGCCGCGGGCGACGATGCGCGCGCCCGCCCCGGCCGCGGTGTACACCGCCTCGCGCGGCCCCTCGGCGTCGCGGAAGAACGACGTGACCGGAACGTCGAGGGCCTCCGCGAGCCGCGCGAGGGTCGTGAGCGAGCACGACGTCCGGGCGTTCTCGATCTTGGAGAGCATCGCCTTCGAGATCCCGACCCGCGCGGCGGTCTCCGCGAGGCTCGTCCCCGCCTCCCGCCGCAGCGCGCGGAGCCGGGCGGCGATCGCCCGCTCGAGCCAGCCCTCGTGCGGGGCCGGGTCGGCGACCTCCCGCGCGGCCGGACCGTGGGTCGGCGGGACCGAGGAGTCCGAACTCACCGCATCTCCCCCGCCCCGACGTACGGGTGCGGCGAGCGCAACGGATCGCCCTCGGCGAACCGCTCGAGCCGGAAGTCCGACTCCGGGACCGCGGGGTCGGACGACCGACCGTCCACGACGAGGTCCGCCACGAGCGCCCCGACCGCGGGCGAGATCTTGAATCCGTGCCCCGAGAACCCCGCGGCGACGAGCAGGCCCGCAGGCCCGGCCGGCCCGATCACCGGGTTGTAGTCGGGGGTGACGTCGTAGCAGCCGGCATAGCTCCCGGCGACGGCCGCGTCGGGCAGGCCGGCGAAGCGGTGCGCGACCTTCCCGACCGCGGTGTCGAGCTCCTCGGAGGTCGCCGCGTCGAGGTACCGGTCCGGGTCGGCCTCGTGGAGCACCGCGAGGTCGGAGTTCCCGACGAGCAGCGTCCCGTCCGGTTCGGGGCGCACGTACATCAGCGAGACCAGGTCCGAGAACACCGGGACCGGGCCGAGGTCGACCCCCGGCGCCACCAGCACCAGTGACTCGCGGTGCGCGCGGACGGGCAGGTCGATCCCGAGCGGCTCGACGAGCGGCACCGACCACGGTCCGGCGGCGACCACGACCGTCCCGGCCGCGATCTCCTCGCCCGTGGCCAGCCGGACGCCCACGACCCGGTCCCCCCGCACGACCAGCTCCGTCACCGGCGACGACTGGCGGATCACCACACCCGCCCGACGGGCGGCGGCCGCGAACGCCTGCGCGGTGCGGTAGGCGTCGCCGTAGCCGCCGCGGGGCTCCCAGCCGAACGCCGCGAAGTCGTCGAGGTCGGCGACCGGCCAGAGCTTCCCGACGTCGGCCCGGTCGATCCGATCGGTCTCGACGCCGACCGCCCGCTGGGCGGCGAGGTTCGCGTCCAGTGCCTCGACGTTCCGCTCGTCGACCCCGACCACGTAGCCGGTGGTGACGAAGCCGAGGTCGTCGCCGAGCCGGTCGGCGGCCGACTCGAAGAACGCCAGCCCGCGCCGGGCCATCGCCGCCAGCGAGGACACGCCGTAGTGGCAGCGCACCACGCC
>NZ_JBVPVA010001024.1:0-1110 GCF_055612215.1 Actinomycetospora sp.
CTCGCCGTTGTTCGGCTGGTCGAGCCCCGCCATGATCTTGAGAACGCTCGACTTGCCCGCGCCGTTCGGCCCGACCACGCCGATCTTCGCCCCGGGCAGGAAGTTCAGCGTGACGTCGTCCAGGACCACCTTGTCGCCGTGAGCCTTGCGAACCTTCTTCATGGTGTAGATGAACTCAGCCACGCCTCCGATGGTAGTTGCCGTACCGGGGCCGCCCCCGGCCCCGGTCGCGCGCTCAACTCGCGAGGGCCGAGCTGCCCGGGAAGCCCTCGCCGTCCTCCTCGTCCTCGGCAGGCCCACCGGCCGGGGAGCCCTCCGGCTGGGCACCGTTCGGGGACCGGACTCCGGGGGCGTCGAGCTCGGCCCCCGGGGTCGCGTCGTCGACGACGACGAGATCGGTGACGTCGAGGACGGGCCGACCGGACGCCGCGGGCTCCGCCGGCACGACCTTCGCGCACACCCGCGCCAGGTCGAGCGCGACGGTGCGGGCCTCGATCTCGGTGGAGGTACGTCGGACGCCGTCGACCTCGAACTCCCGCACGGACAGCCGGCCCCGGACGACGACCGGGTCGCCCTTGGTGATGCACGCGCGGACGTTCTCGCCGAGCCGGCGCCAGCAGTTGACGCGCGCCGCCACTCGCAGCCCGTCCTGCCACGTCCCGCTCTCGGGGTCCAGGCGACGTTCGGTGCTCATCACGCGGAAGTTGGCGACCTCGCCCCCGTTCTGCGTCCGCCGCCAGCTGACGTCGCTCGCCACGTTGCCGACCACGGTCACCCAGGTCTCGTTCACCGTCGTCCTCCTCCCGACCGACTCCCCGGTGGAGCGGCCTGGAGGACACGGTGCGCCGATCGGCGACCGATCCGGGAATGGTGGCGTCGCCGCTGTGGACAACCCGGCGGCGCGGTGCCGGTGTGGACCGTCGAATCGGCCGATCGGACCATTCGCCGGCGTCGGAGCCCGGACAGCACAAAGCCCCCGAGGGTGTCCTCGGGGGCTTGGTGTGGGTGGGGGTGGTTGGGTGTTCCGGCGGTGTCCTACTCTCCCACGACCTGGCGGTCGCAGTACCATCGGCGCTGGAGGGCTTAGCTTCCGGGTTCGGGATGGGTCCG
>NZ_JBVPVA010001138.1:0-2007 GCF_055612215.1 Actinomycetospora sp.
CCCGCAGAACGTCATCGCCGGCACCGACTGCGGCTACGGCACCTGGGTCGGGCAGGCCGCCGTCGATCCCCAGGTCGTCTGGGCCAAGTTCGCGGCCCTGGCCGAGGGTGCCCGCCTGGCCAGCAGCCGCTGGTTCTGAGCTCAGGAGCGAAGCGGGCACGCGCGCTCCGAGCTCGATGGCGGCAGCGGCCGGGCTCGCAGCCCATGGGCGACGGCCGACGAGGGCGGAGGCCCGAGTGCTGGCGCCGCGCCCGTCGGTCACGCCATCCTTCGACGGGGAACGCCGGTCGCCCGGTCCTCCGCAGAAGCGACCAGCGCAGGAACTCGACCGTGAGGAGTCGCCGTGCAGGGATGGCGCGCAGGTGACCCACTACCGGCGCCCCGGCCGCCGCAGGGCAACTACGTCCCCGCCGTGCGCGTCGGTGACCTGCTCTTCCTCTCGGGAGCGGGCCCGGCTCTGCCGGAGGGTGGGTGGGTGCTGGGCAAGGTCGGGCCGGGCGGGCTCGACCTGGCCGAAGCCCAGGCCGCCGCCCGACTGACCGGGCTCCAGCTGCTCGCGGCCATGCAGGCCGAGCTGGGCGAGCTGGGGCGCGTGGAACGCGTGGTGAAGCTGTTCGGGATGGTCAACTGCGCACCCGGCTTCGACCTGACCCCCCGGGTGATCGACGGCTGCTCGGACGTGCTCGTCGAGGTCCTCGGTGACCGCGGTCGCGGAGCGCGCTCGGCAGTCGGCATGGCCGAACTACCCATCGGGATCGCGGTCGAGATCGAAGCGGTCGTCAAGATCAGGACGTAGCCGCAACCCGGAACACCGACAACGATCGTGAACGTGCCGCCGACCGGGAGGGCACGGTGATCCGCCTCTGTCGCGTCCGACCGACCGTGCCTATCCTGATCGGCCCATGACCCGACGGCTGGTGCTCCTCGCCCTCGTGGCCTTCTGCGCTGGATGCGGCACCATCGCGGCGCCGCAGGCCGCGACCGGGCCCTGGGAGCCGGTCGTCACGGTCGTCGCCGACCGGCTCGCCACCGCCGACGCCGTCGCCGCCTCGAAGTACCTCTCCAAGAGCGGGGTGGAGGACCCGGCGCGGGAGCGAGTGGTGGTCGACGCCGCAGGCGCGGTCGGCGCGAGCCGTCGACTCGATCCGGTCGAGGTCACCGCCGTGGTGGGCGACCAGATCGCGGCGAACAAGGTGGTGCAGTACGGCCTCCTGGAGAGCTGGACCGACCGGCCCGCCACCGCGCCGACCGTCCCGCCCGACCTCGCCGGAATCCGCACGACCCTCGACGCCGTCACCCCGCGCCTCGTCGACGCCCTCGCTTCGGCGCAGCCGGCCCGGACCGACCCGACGTGCCGCGCAGCCGTCACGGCCGCGGCCGTCCGCGTCGCGGCAGCGAGGACGCTCGATACGCTGCACCGCCGAGGACTGGAGCGCGCCCTGCGCTCGCTGTGCGCCTGAGGTCTTCGCCGACGACGGGGATTCAGCCGAGGCATTCGGTCAGGGCCATCGCCGCTGTTCAGCCCGCGTCGAGTCTCCTCACTCGGCCGCCAGCCAGGGGTAACGCGCGGTGTCCTTTCCGGCGTAGTCCGGGTCGAGGTAGATGAAGCAGCGTTGGATGAGCCAGTCGCGGATCTCGAACACGTCGCACCAACGGCCTGCGGCCCAGTCCGGAACGCCGGCACGCCACGGGCCGTCGACGTGCTCGCCGTGGCTGGTGCCTTCGGCGACCACGAGGTCACCACCCGAGAAAATCCAGGTGAATTCGGCGTAGTGGTGCTTGATCGACTTCAGGGTGCCGCCGACGTCGGCGAACATCCGCCCGATGGCCTCGTGCCCCTCGGCGAGGCCCCATTTGGGGAACATGACCTGAGCGTCCTCCGCGAACAGGTCGAGGATGCTGCCGCCGGACGAGGTGGTCCCGCCGTTGTCGAACGCCTTGAGGTACTCCAGGGCGACCGACTTGCGCTGCTCGTCGGTCATCGTCTGCGTGGTCACGGCCATGGTC
>NZ_JBVPVA010001181.1:0-1311 GCF_055612215.1 Actinomycetospora sp.
GGAACACCGCCTGGCCCTCCTGGCGCAGGTAGTTCTGCGTGTCGATGCCGATGGTCGAGACGAGGTCGCCCGCGGCGCCCCACGCCACCGGACCGACCCCGACCTCCTCGGGGGTCTCGGCCGGGCCCAGCACGGCGGCGCCGGCGCCGTCGGCGAAGATGATGCAGACCGAGCGGTCGTCCATGTCGAGCCAGTCGGAGAGCTTCTCCGAGCCGACGACGAGCACGTGGCGGGCGGTGCCAGACCGGATCATGTCGGCCGCGATGCCGGTGCCGTAGCAGAACCCGGCGCAGGCGGCGTTGACGTCCATCGCGCCGATCCCGTTGACGCCGATGCGGTCCGCCATCTGCGCGGCGGCGTTCGGGATCGGGGTGGGCATGGTGCAGGTCGCGACGATGACCGCGTCGAGGTCGGTGGGGGAGAGCCCGGCGTCGGCGAGGGCCTTGGACCCGGCGTCGGCGCCCATCGAGACCACGGACTCGTCGGCCGAGGCGAAGCGGCGCTCGGCGATCCCGACGCGGCTGCGGATCCACGCGTCGTTGGTCTCCACCCGCTGGGCGAGCTCGTCGTTGGTGACGATGCGGTCGGGCTGCGAGCTGCCCAGCCCGAGCAGGCGCGCACCGGCGATCGGGGCGGGCTGGCGGATGGTGTTCCGGAGGCTCATGCCCCACCCCGCACGAGCTCGACGGCCGCTGCGAGGTGCTCGGGCTCGGAGACGTTCACGGTGGCGGTTCCCTTGATCTGGCGCTTGACCATCCCGGTCAGCGTCCCGGCCGGGGTGAGCTCGACGGCCCCGGTGATGCCGCGGTCGCGCAGGGTCTCGAGGCAGGCGTCCCAGCGGACCGAGAGCGTCACCTGCGCGACGAGCCGGTCGATCATGTCGGACCCGGAGGTCACGACGGCGCCGTCGGCGTCGGAGAGCAGCGCCAGGACCGGGTCGGCGGGGGCCAGCTCGTCGCGGTGCTCGGCGACCCAGTCGGACAGCGCCTTCTCGGCGGGCTCCATGAACCGGGTGTGGAAGGCGCCCGCGACGGCGAGGGGGCGCACCCGGGCGCCCTCCGGCGGCTCGGCCGCGAGGGCCTCGATGTCGCTCGTGCGGCCGGCCGCGACGATCTGGCCGTTGCCGTTGCGGTTGGCGGGCTCGAGGTCCCGGGCGGCGAGCGCCTCCAGCACCGTGGCCTCGTCGCCGCCGAGGATCGCGGCCATCGACGTCGGCTCGACCGCGCACGCCGCGGCCATCTCCCGGCCGCGGACCGCGGCGAGGGCGACGGCCCGCTCCGGGGCCAGCACGCCGGCGATCGCGGCGGCCGC
>NZ_JBVPVA010000090.1:0-7805 GCF_055612215.1 Actinomycetospora sp.
ACCGCTCTCGACGATGTCGTACTACGAGGTCGACGGCGACACCATTCGGCGCACCCGCTCCGAGCTCGTCCCTCCTGGCGTACCGCCGGACTAGGTGGACCACCTGTCCGACGCGGCGGCCGGGAGCGGCGCACCTGGCCACATCAGCCGACTCGGCCCCAACACGTCGTGTTGATCGACGACGACGGCGGGGCGGGCCCCGGCACCACGGAGATCGGGGCCACCCTCATCGTCAGCCTGACCGCACGGGACGGCGCCGCCGCTACGGTGGCACCGGGGTGGTGCGGCGCCGCCCCGGAGACCGGGCCTGGTGGGGAGACGGTGGTGGGGCCGAGCCTGAGGGGGCGGTCCGACGAGGTCGCCGAGGCGTTGCTGGTGCTGCGACGGACCGTGCAGCGTGGCCGCGGGGCGGTGATCCTGGTGACCGGCGAGGCCGGCATCGGCAAGTCGGCGCTGGTGCGGACCGTGGTGGACGAAGCCGCTCGGATGGGCTTCGCCACCGGGCTCGGGAAGGCCGAGGAGATCGGCCAGATCGCTCCGGCGGCACCGCTGTTGCTGGCCTTGCGCTCGGGCACGCGGCCGCTGCTCGACGACGCCGCCTTCGAGGACCTCAGGCAGGTCGCGCACCTCCCGTTGTGGCTGGTCGACCGGGTCGGGCACCTGCTCGAGGACATGCTGCGCGAACGTCCTGCGCTGATCGCGGTCGACGACTACCAGTGGGCCGACCAGCTGACCCGCGTGGCGCTGCGCCTCCTCATCGACCGGCTGGTGGGGCTGCCGGTGGTCTGGCTCCTGGCGGCGCGTGGTGCCCCCGCGACGGTCGGAGCCGAGCTCGGTGTGGCGGTGGACGGGGTGACGTCGATGTCGTCGCTCCCATTGGGCCGGCTGGGGGACGACACGATCGCGGCGATCGCCACCGAGGTCCTGGGCTCCGCTCCGGACCCGGCGGTGCGTGAAGAGCTGCGCGGCGCCGGCGGGAACCCGTTGCTGGCCCTGCAGCACCTCGCCGGGCGAACCGCTCCGCCGCCGGGGCGGATGCTGCCCGAGTCGCTGACCACGACGCTGCGGCGCCGGGTCGGAGCGCTGGCCCCGCAGACCCGGGAGCTGGTCGAGCTGGTCGTGGTCTGGGGCCGGCCGCTCGATCGGTCCGACGCCGTCGCGATCCTGGCGCATCTCGGACCGGCGACGGTCCTCGACGCGATCGCCGAAGCGCACGCCGGCGATCTGCTCGACGAGCAGGACGGGCAGGTGGCGGTGCGCCACGACCTGGTCCGGCACGCCGTCTACCGCGACATGCCGGCCCCCGTGCGCGCCGCGGCGCACCGTCGGTGTGCCGAGCACCTGCTGGCCACCCGGGACGCCCTGGCCGCGGCCCCACACATGCGGGCCGCGGCCGGCCTCGGGGACCCGATGGCGGTCGAGGTCCTGATCCGCGCGGCCGAGCAGAGCGTGGGGTTGCTGCCTGACACCGCGGCCGAGCTGGCCCAGCAGGCCTTAGCGCTGGTGCCGCCGAGCGACCCCTCGTGGTCGGCGGTCGGAGAGCGGTGCGCGGCGATCCTCGCGACCGTCCAGCGCGGCGGCGAGGCCCTCGCGCTGGCCGACGACCTGCTGAACGCGGTGGTCGACGTCGAGATCCGGGCACGGCTCCAGGTCACGGCAGCGCGGGCGTTGTGGCTGGCCGGGTCCCCGACGGAGATCGTGCGTCGGGTCGACGGCGCCCTGGTCGAGGAGCTGTCCGACGTCGGACGGGTGCGTCTCCTGGCGTTCCGGACGTTGGCCTCGACGCGGGTGGCGACGGCCCGCTCGGCGGCGGCCTCAGCCGAACGGGTCCTGGCCGACGCCCGAGCGCTGGGCGACCCGATCGCGGAGGAGATCGCACTGCACGCCCTGGGAGAAGTGGCCCGCAACCACCTGCGTCACGGGGACGCGCTGTCCTGTTTCCGCACCCTGCGGACCACGGTCGGGACGGGCCACCTCGCCGCGGAGGCGGCGGCGTTGCGGCAGCTGGACCGCTTCGACGAGGCTGCGGCCGTCGTCGACGCGGCGGGACGGGAGGTGGACGCGGCACAGCTCGCGCGCCTTCCCGTGCTGATCGAGGCGCAGATGTGGCAGCACTTCATGGTCGGCCGTCTCGACGAGGCCCGGACCGAGGCGTTCACGCTCGAGCGGGTGAGCCGCGACCTCCACGTCTCGACCGCGCAGCTGGAGACCACGATGGTCCTGACCCTCACCGCCGTCCTCGCGGGGGACCTCGACGAGGCCCGTCGACGGCTGTCCCAGGCCGAACGCGGGATCCGCGCCGACCCCATCGTCGCGGCCCCGCGGATGACACTGGTGCGCAGCCTGGTGGCCGCGCTGCAGGGGGAGCCCTCCGCCGGCGTGGCGATGGTCCGTCCGGTGATGGCCGCCGCCGAGGAGTCGGAGGCCTACTTCCCGCGCCTGCCGGAGTGGATGAGGGTGCACGCCGGGATCGCCGTGACGGCTGGCGACGGCGAGTTCGCCCGCGAGAGCGCCGAGCGCGCCCGACGCGCGGCCGACCGCAACCCGGGGGTCGCGAGCCTCGAGGGCCTGGCGGTGCAGATCTCCGGCTTCGTGAGCGGTGACGTGGAGATGCTCCTCGCGGCGGTCGCCGTGCTGGAGTCCTCACCCCGTCCGCTGCTGCTCGCCGGCGCGTTGGTCGACCTGGGCCGGGCCCTGCTCGCCCGGGGTGACCGCGATGCGGCACGACCCCCGCTGCGACGGGCGCTCGCATTTCACACCGAACATGGCGCGGACCTCCTCGCCGCCCGGACCGGAGCCCTCCTGGCCGCTGCCGGAGAACCCGTGACGCCGCGGCCGCGGGCCCGCCGACCCGAGCGTGGCTGGGACGCGCTGACCGCGGCCGAACGCCGGGTCACCGAGCTCATCAGTACCGGTTACTCCAACCAGACCGCCGCGCGACGGCTGGGCATCTCGGCCAACACCGTGGCCACCCACCTGCGCTCGGTGTTCACCAAGCTCGAGGTCGCCTCCCGGGTGCAGCTCGCCAACCGCTGGCACGCCCACGCAACCGGTCACGGCCGGTGATCGAAGCGGCCGCACCTTCCGGTCTCACCATTTCCTGCGATGTCGAGATCACCCCGCGCCCGGTGTCGTGGGGCCGGTCAGGCGGTGGTCATCAGGACCCCCGCCGCCGGCCCGACGAGGAGCGCGGACCATGCCTGCGGAGCAGGATCTCGAGGGAACGACCGCGTTGGTGACCGGCGCGACCTCCGGCATGGGCGAGGCCATCGCCCGTGAACTCGGACGCCGGGGCGCCGCCGTGGTGGTCCACGGGCGCGACGGACAGCGGGGCGCCGCGGTCGCCGACGCGATCACCGAGGCCGGCGGCGCGGCTCGCTTCGTCGGCGCGGACCTCGCCGACCCGGCGGCCATCGTGGCCCTCCCCACCGACGTGGGTGAGATCGACGTGTCGTGAACAACGCCGGGATGGCCTGGTTCGGCCCCACCGACGAGCTCGACCTGGCCACCTACGACCGCCTGTTCGACGCCAACGTGCGCCCGGCGTACTTCCTCGTCGCCGCGTTCGCGCCGGGGATGGCTGCCCGCGGCTCCGGAAGCATCATCAACATCGGCAGCATGGCCGGCTCGATCGGGCTGAGCGGGGGAGCCGCCTACAGCGCGACCAAGGCCGCGCTCGCCTCCTTCACCCGCTCCTGGGCCGCCGAGTACAGCCCGGCCGGCGTCCGGGTCAACACGATCGCGCCCGGTCCCGTGTACACCAACGCCGCGCCCGACGAACGCACCAGGTCCCTGGGCTCGACCACCCTGCTCGCTCGCGGGGCGCAGGCCGACGAGATCGCCCCGCTCGCCGCGTACCTGGCCTCATCGCAGGCCCGCTACGTCACCGGCGCCACCTTCGCCATCGACGGCGGCCGGACCGCCATCTGATGACCTACGCACCGACGACCACGCACGACTCCGCCCCGACCCGGTTCCTCGAGACCCACGGCGCCCGGTACGCCTACCGACGCTTCGGGCCCGGTCGGGACGACCCCGGTCGTGTTCGTCCAGCACTTCATGGGCAACCTCGATGACTTCGATCCCGCGATCACCGACGGGCTCGCCGCCGACCGCGAGGTGATCCTCTTCGACAACGTCGGCGTCGGCGCGAGCTCGGGGACGGTCCCGGACACCGTCGACGAGATGGCCCGCGACGCCGCGCACTTCCTCGACGCCCTCGAGCTCGACCGCCTCGACCTGCTCGGACACTCGATGGGCGGCCTGGTCGCCCAGGAGCTCGCCATCGACCGCCCCGACCTCGTGCGCCGCGTCGTGCTCGTCGGCACCGGGCCCCGCGGCGGCGAGGAGATCGGGTCCCGCCCGGAGTGGGTCGGCGAACTGTTCACCAGGACCTACGACCGCCAGGAGGACATGTGGCTCCCGATCCTGTTCGACGACTCCGAGACCAGTCAGGCCGCCGGCCGGGAGTTCGTCGAACGCATCCTGGTCCGGACCGATCGTGACGCTCCGGTGTCCACCCAGTCGGTCGCGGCGCAGCTCGCGGCGATCCATGCCTACGGCGCCGTCCAGGACCCCGGGTACACCCACCTGTCCCGGCTCCGCCAGCCGGTCCTGGTCGTCAACGGCATCCACGACATCGTCATCACGGCGGTCAACTCGTGGCTCCTCGCCCGGTACCTGCCGGACGCGGAACTGGTGATCTATCCCGACTCCGGGCACGGCGCCCACCACCAGTTCCACGACCGGTTCGTCGACCACGTCCGGGGGTTCCTCGACCGTGCCGCCGACCGCTGAAGCCGCGAGGTTGCTGAAGCCCGGCTGAGGGCGTGCGCGGTCACCTTGGACCCACCGGTCGGCTCGCGCATGGTCCTCCCGTGTCTGTCGTTCCCGATGCGGTCGCGACCCGGCGACTGCTCGACCGGTTCGGGTTCGGCCCGCGCCCGGGGGAGCTGCCCGCCGCGACCGAGCGGGGATTCGCCGCAACCCTGGACGTGATGCTGGGCCCGCGTCCTGCCGACGCCGGGGTCGCGGCCACCCCGCCGCCTGCCTTGGCCCCCATCGTGAACACGGGCAAGGCGGGCACGGCGGCGAAGAGAGCCGAGCACCAGGCCCGGGCGCAGGGGCAGAACGCCCTGACCGGCTGGTGGCTCGATCGGATGTGGGCGGCCGAGGTGCCGCTGCCCGAGCGCCTGACCTGGTTCTGGCACGGGCACTTCGCCACCAGCGCCCAGAAGGTCAACCAGCCGGCGATGCTGCTGAACCAGAACGAGACCATGCGCCGCCTCGGCCAGGGCGACTTCGCCTCGCTGGCTCGAGCGATGATCGTCGATCCGGCCATGCTGGTCTGGCTCGACGGGCGGACCAACCGCGTGGGATCGCCGAACGAGAACCTGAGCCGCGAGTTCATGGAACTGTTCGCACTCGGGGTCGGGCACTACAGCGAGACCGATGTCCGGGAGGCCGCCCGCGCCCTCACCGGCTGGACGATCACCCCGTCCACCGGGACCGCCCACCTCGTCCCGCGCCGGCAGGACACCGGGATCAAGACCATCCTCGGGCGGACCGCCGCCTTCGACGCGCCCGGCTTCGTGAGCATGGTCGTCGCCCGACCCGAATCGGCCGCGTTCGTCGCCGGCCGGCTGTGGTCCCGCCTGGTGTCGGCCACGCCACCGCCGCCGTCCGTGCTGGCCCAGCTCGTCGCGGCCTACGGCCCCGGCCGCGACCTGAGCGCGCTGCTGCGGGCCATCGCCACCTCGGACCCGTTCCACGACAGCGCCACCACCCTGGTCAAACAGCCCGTGGAGTGGGCGCTCGGGCTCATGCGCGCGGTCGGCACCCGGCCGAGCTCGGTCACCACCGCACCCGGCGCTCGCCGGGCCGCGAACACCGCCGGCCCGCGTGCCGATCCGGTGCACCAGCATCTGCAGGCTCTCGGGCAGGTCCCGTTCCTGCCGCCCAGCGTGGGCGGGTGGCCCGGGGGCACGTCCTGGCTCACGCCCTCCGCCCAGCTCGACCGCCTCGCCCTGGCCCAGGCCGTCGTCGCCCGGGCCACGATCCCGGCCGGCCCGTCGGGGCCCAACGCCCAGATCGACTGGGCCCGCCAGGTGCTCGCCGTGGACGCGTTCGGACCGCGCAGCACCGACGCCCTGCGGGACGTGGCCGGGGGAGATCCCCGACAGGTCCTCACCGTCGCCGCTCTCACCCCGGAGTACGTGATCAGCACATGAGCAGCCCCGACCCCGCATCCGGCTCCGAGGAACCCAGCGGCCCCCTGCCCGGCACCGATCTGCCGCCGGTCACCCGCCGCCGGTTCCTGGCCTGGTCAGGGGTTGCGGCCGCCGCCGGTCTGGCCCTCGGCGCCACACAGGTGCCGTGGTCGCACCTCCTCGACAGCGCGGTGCACACCCCGCTGCAACCCGGTCACGGCGTCCTGGTCGTCGTCACCCTCTACGGCGGCAACGACGGGCTCAACACCGTCGTCCCCGCCGGCGACCCCGCCTACCAGTCCAACCGCTCGGAGCTGGCCTACCAGCCCTCCGACGTGCTCGACGTCGGCGACGGCCTCGGCCTCAACCCCGGCATGACCGGGATCAAGTCCCTCTTCGACGGCGGCCAGGTCGCCATCGTGCGCGGCGTCGGCTACCCCGAGCCCGACCACAGCCACTTCCGCTCCATGGCCATCTGGCAGACCGCATCCCCGACCTCGCCCACCGGTTCCGGGTGGTTGGGGCGCTGGCTCGACGCCACCGGCGACGACCCGCTCCGGGCGGTGTCGATGGACTCGGTCCTGCCGCCGCTGCTCACCGGTGACCGCACCGCGGCGTCCACCCTCCCTTCGACCGGGCTCACGGTGCCCACCGGGAAGAGCGGCGCGGCGTTCCGCGCCCTCGCCGGAGTCGACCCGGGCGACGACACCATGCGCGCCCGGGTCGCGAAGTCGGGACGCGACCTGGCCCAGGTCGAGCAGGTGCTCGGCCCCACCCTCGCCACGACCCGCACGTCGGTCCCGAACGGCAACGGGGCCGGCAACGCCGCGGGCACCCACGGCCGCGGCGCCCACTCGCAGCTCGCCGACCAGCTCCAGACCGTCGCGTCCCTGGTCGAGGCCCGCGTCCCGACGCGGGTCTACTCGGTCTCCCTCGGCGGATTCGACACCCACGCCGACGAACGTGGCACCCAGCAGCGGCTGCTCACCGAACTCGACGCTGCCCTCACCCCGTTCGTCCAACGGCTCGGAACCACCGACGCAGGACGACAGGTCGTCACGATGGTCTACTCCGAGTTCGGACGTCGCGTCGTCGCCAACGCCAGCCAGGGCACCGACCACGGCACCGCCAACCCCGTCTTCTTCCTCGGTGCACCTGTCACCGGAGGTCTCTACGGCGAGCAACCCAGCCTCACCGACCTCGACGACGGCGACCTCAAGGCCTCCACCGACTTCCGCGACCTCTACGCGACCGCCCTGGCCGCCGTGCTCGCCACCGACCCCGCCCGCGTCCTCGGACCCGGACGAAACCCGCTGCCACGCCTGCTCGACACCTGACCCACGACCGGGGTGCTCGGGCGACCACGCCGGACCTGGTCGCGTGCGTCCCGACCTCAGGTCGCACCGCCGTCCACGCGGGCACCGGCGGCGCCGAAGACGAAGGCCTGCATGTCGCGGATGAAGTCGTGGGGGAAGCCGACCTCGAACCCGCCGGCAGCGTCCAGCCGCTCGACGGCCCCGGGAGGCAGCGTGACCTCGAGGGCACCCAGGTTGTCGACGAGCTGGTCCAGCCCGCTGACACCCACGATGGGGTGCA
>NZ_JBVPVA010000245.1:0-5416 GCF_055612215.1 Actinomycetospora sp.
AAGAGGGGCACACATGCTGCTCCGACGCCCCGCAGCTCGCGTCTCCTGCTCGTCACGCTCGTCGTCGCGGCCGTCGTGGCCGCGCTCGCGGGGGTGGCGGCCGTGAACGACCCCCGCGGCCCGGCCACCCCCACCGCGTCCGCGAGCCCCGTCCACGGCACGGTGATCGCCTCCATCCCGTACTGGAACCTCGGGCCCGGCGCCGCGGCGGTCGAGGCCAACCACGGCGTCGTCGACGAGATCTCGCCGTGGATCTACACCATCGGTCCCGACGGCGACGTCGCCTCGGCGGTGCCGCACCAGGACGTCGCCACCGCGAGCGCCACGATGACGGCGCTGCGCGCCCAGGGCGTGCCGCTGCTGCCCAGCGTCTCGAACATGGTCGACGGGGACTTCTCCTACGACGCGGTGGCGCCCGTGCTGCACGACCCGGACACGATGGCGCGCAACATCTCCTCGATCACCCGGCTCGCCGTGGCCCAGGGCTACGCCGGCGTGGACCTCGACTACGAGGAGCTGCAGGCCGGCGACCGGGCGGCGTTCACGACCTTCGTGCAGCGGCTGGCCGACTCCCTGCACGGGGCGGGCAAGACCCTGTCGGTCGCGCTGTTCGCGAAGGTCGACGACGCCGGCGACGATCCGCGCAACGTGGCCCAGGACTACGCCGCGATCGGCGCCGCCGTCGACGAGGTGCGGCTCATGACCTACGACTACCACTGGGAGACCTCGCCCCCGGGGCCGGTCGCCCCGGCGAGCTGGGTGCGCGACGTCCTCGCCTACGCGACCACCGTGATCCCGCCGGGCAAGCTCGTCGTCGGGCTCGACCAGGCCGGCTACGACTGGGCCGGCGGGCGCGCCGCCACCATCTCCTACGGCCAGGCCGTGTCGCTGGCCGCCCAGCACGGCGTCACCGTGCAGTGGGATCCGCTCAGCCAGTCGCCCTGGTTCCGGTACACCGCGGCCGACGGCTCCCGCCATGAGGTGTGGTTCGAGAACGCCGCCAGCGCGCAGGCCAAGCGCGCCGTCGCCGCCGACTTCGGCGTCCACGCCGTCTTCCTCTGGATGTACGGCCCACCCGATCCCGCGCTCTGGACGGACCTCGCCCGGGGCGCCCAGGGACCACCCACCACTCCCGCACCCGGAGGTTGACCAAATGATCCCCGTCTGGCTGCTCGCGCTGGGCATCGTCGGGCTGAACGTGACGATCTGGGGCCTCGTCGGGCTCTGCCGGCTCGTCGACGAGCACCCGCTCGCGGCGTGGCGACGCCGCCGTGCGCGCCGTCGCGACGGCACCGACGTCGCGGAACGCGCGGCCCCACCCGTCCCGGTGCCCGACCTCTCCCGCGTGGCCGTGCTGGTGCCGGCGCACAACGAGGAGGTGGTGATCACCGAGAGCCTCGCGGCGATCACCGCGCTCGTGCCGGCCGACCAGGTCCACGTCGTCTCCGACGGGTCCACCGACCGGACCGTGGAACTCGCGGAGGCGGTGGGCGTGCACGTCATCTCCACCGCGACCAACCTCGGCAAGGCCGGCGCCCTCGAGGAGGCCATCTCCCGGTTCGGCCTGGTCGACCGGTTCGACTACGTGCTGCTCCTCGACGCCGACACCCGCGTGCAGCCCGGCTACTTCGAGGCCGCGCTGCCGCTGTTCACCGACCCCGACGTGGCCGCCGTGGCCGGGGCCGTGCGCAGCGCGTGGGACGGGCAGCGGCTCTCGCTCATCGGCAAGATCCTCGTCTGCCACCGGCAGCGCACCTACACGCTGACCCAGCGACTGATCAAGTTCGGGCAGACCTGGGCCCGGGTGAACGCGACGCACATCGTCCCGGGGTTCGCCAGCATGTACCGCACGCGGGTCCTGCCCGAGATCGACATGAACCCGCCGGGGCTCGTGATCGAGGACTTCAACATGACCTTCGAGCTGTACCGCCGCAAGCTCGGCCGGGTCGGCTTCACCCTCGACGCCGTCGCGGAGACCCAGGACCCGGACCGGCTGATCGACTACGTCCGGCAGACCCGCCGCTGGTCGCTGGGGCTCTGGCAGACGGTGCGCCGGCTCCCGCCGCGCCCGAGCCTGTTCGGCGTGATGCTCTGCCTGCTGCTGCTCGAGCTGGTGACCGCGGCCGTCACGTTCCTCCTGCTGCCCCTGCTCGTGCTCGTGCTCGTGCTGCCGGACATCACGCCCGCGGCGTTGACCTGGCCGGTCGAGGGTCCGCTCCACGCCGTCCTCGCCGCGCACCTCAACCTGCCCGCGCTGCTGTTCGGGATGCTGGCGCCGGACTTCCTGCTGACCTGCATCGTCGTCGCCATCGAACGCCGCTTCCGGTACCTGGCCGCCTTCCTGGCCTTCCCCGTCATGCGCCTCATCGACGCCTACCTGGCGATGCGCACGCTGGTCCCGGGGATGCTGCGCCGCTCCGACGGCCGGTGGACCAGCCCCGTCCGCCGCGAGGTGGCGGAGCCGGCGACGATCGAGACCGTGCACGCCGAGCGGCTCGACCGGGTCCCGGCTCCCCGGGCCGCCCTCACCGGGGCGGACGGCGAGCCCGACCGGCGGGAGGCCGACACCGTGGCGTGAGTCGTGATCGCGTGGGGTCGGGCCTCGTCCGAGGTCGGGCCTCGCGTGACGTCCCGGCCTGGTGCCGTCAGCGCTGCGGCGGCACCAGGCCGTGCCGGGCGGCCAGGGCGGCCGCCTCCAGCCGCGTGTGGACCCCCAGCTTGATCAGCACCGCCTGCACGTGCGTGCGCACCGTGGTCACCGACACCCCCCAGTGCGCCGCGAGGTCGGCGGTGCCCCGGCCCTCGACCATCAGGGCCAGGCACTCCCGCTCGCGGGGAGTCAGGTGCGAGGCCCGGCGCCGGACGTCGGCCCCCTCGGGGTCGGTGGTCCGCCGTCGGGGTGGGAGCTCCACGACCGTCCCGCCGTCCACGACGCGGTGGATCGCCTCGACGAGCGCGGTCACCCCGCGCGTCTTGTGGACGAAGCCGCGGGCGCCCCGGGCGAGCGCCAGCTCCGCGGAGCCGTGGTCGGGATCGGCGGTGACGACGATGACGCGGGTGCCGGGACTGGCGGCGAGCAGATCCGGGATCAACTCGATCCCGTCGCCGTCGGCGAAGGTGCGGTCGAGCAGGCAGACGGTCGGAGTGTGCTCCGCGACCGTGGCGAGCACCTCCGCGGCCCGGTGCGCGACCGCCCGGACGACGAGGCGCCGCTGACCCAGCACCGTGCTCAGCGCGTCGACGAACACGCCGTGGTCGTCGCCGACCACCACGTCGGTCACGGCGCGCCCCTCCTGCGCCCTCCCGGGCCGGGGTCGGAGCGGGACGTGCCGGTCCGGGCCGGCCGTGTTCGTCCCGACCGGTCGGCCCGTCGAACTGGATGTGGATGTGCGCACGGCGCCAGGCCCCCCCTGGATGTCCGAGAGCTCCGTCGGTGCGTGGTCGTCAGCGACTGGACGACGTGGCCCCGTCAGTACCCGAGCGTAGTGTGATCGGCACCACCGGTCGAGCCCCCGGGACCGGCACGGCGGAGACGTCCCCCGTCACGGAGCGCGACCGGGCCTCAGCGCCGCGCCAGCACCAGGGTCGTGAACGCGCCGACGTGCACCCGGTCGCCCTCGCGCAGCGGGACCACCGTGTCCCGGGCGATCGGCTCGTCCGCGTAGTTGATCGTGGTGCCGTTGGTGGAGCCCGGGTCCAGGACCGACCACCCGTCCTCGTGCGGGAGCAGCACCGCGTGCAGGTGCGAGACCCCCGGATCCAGGGGCGGACCCGCGAGGTCCACGTCGGGCGGGGTCGAGGACCCGCGCACCCGCCGTCGCCCGACCCGGACCTCGTCGCCGGTCAGCGGGACCTCCGCGCGCGGGTAGTAGTTCGGGAAGGTGACCTCGGCGATGTCCGGGCCCTCGCGGGCGAGGACCGACTCGTAGTAGCGGCGGTCGGCCTCGACGGTGACCACCCAGCCGTGGCCGTTCGACGACGACGCCGGCGCCACCGGTCGGGGGACGGACTCCGCCGGTGCCGGGGCCTGCGGGACCGGGCCGGGGGGTGCCGGGGTGGAGCCCGACACGACGAAGTCGTGCCCGTCCTCCTCGCAGAACCGCCCGGTGCGCGGGGTGCCGCAGCGGGGGCAGGCCTCGCCCGGGTACGCCGGGGCCGGTGCCGGGCCCGGCGGTGCGGGCCGGGCCGGTGCGGACGCCCCACCCGACGACGACCCCGCGGGCGCGCCCGCCGCGGCGGCCGCGGGCGCGCCCTCGATCGGCACACCGCACTCGTCGCAGAAGTCGGGGGTCTCGGACTCGTGCCCGTGGCGGCACCGGACGGTCGTCGTCATCGTCGAGCTCAGCCCTCCCGCACCCGGGCCGTCCGGGTCGACCGCACGTCCAGCGTCATCTCGTCGGCCGCGGCGACCTCGCGGCGCAGCCGCACCCGGCCGGTCGCCGGATCCTCCACCTCGACCACCCGCTCCAGCAGCGCGGAGGTCTCCTCGTGGCCAGACTGCGCGGCGAGCGCGACCGCGCGCCCGAGACGCGCGGTGGCGGTCCGGACGTCGCCGGTGCGTCGGGCGTCGAGGCCCTCCTGGATCGCCTCGGCGAGCTCGGCCTGCCCGGTGTAGTGGGCGACATGGTTGTTCAGCCGGGTCGACAGCGCGGCGTCGGGCGTCCAGGTCACGCGGACCCGGGTCTCGCCCAGCGGGCCGTCGGACAGCGACGGTGCGGCGATCCCGACCCGCGCCGCCAGGATCTCCTCGCCGGCCGCGAGCGGGTCCAGGGTCACGCGGACGTGGTACTCGCGGGTCTCGTCGCCCCACGCACCGGTCGGGGAGAGACCGACCAGCGGCTTCGCCGGGTCCGGCGTCCGCCGGTCGGTGAGGTCCTCGACGGCGGGTGACACCTGCTTGACCGCGCGCACCGTCGCGCCCCGCGGGGCCCACACCCGCAGCGCCACGTCGCCCGCGCCCTTGCCCATCGCCCGCCCGACGATGCCCTCGAAGTCCGCGGCGAGGTGCTAGGCTCGGCGACGATGTCGGCCGTCCCCAGCAGGCGCGAGGCGATGCCGCGCACCTCGTCGACCACCCAGTCCGGGCCTACCCCGCGCGCGTCGCAGGTGAACACGCCGTCGCAGACGTCGAGCGCCGCGGCGAGGTCCTCGGGCGTCTCGTGCTCGTCGCGCCCGTCGGTGAGCAGGACGGCGTGGCGCAGCCGGCGCGGGTGCGGGGCCAGCAGCCGCTCGGCGAGCCGCAGCCACGTGCCGATCGCCGTGCCGCCGCGCGGTGAGAGGCCCTCGACCGCTGCCCGGGCCTGACGGCGGGTGATGCGGTCGAGCACCACCATGCGCTCGCTCTGCGGGAACAGCATCCGCGCGTCGTGGCGGCCGGCGACGACGGCGAAGAGCACGCCGTCGGGCAGCGCGTCGA
>NZ_JBVPVA010000270.1:0-1195 GCF_055612215.1 Actinomycetospora sp.
CGACCGGGGCCGAGGCCGGTGACGCGGGGGCCGCCGAGGTGGGGGCCGCCGAGGTGGCGGCGGTCGCGGAGCCGGGCGCCTGGGAGGCGGCGGCGGTCCGGGGCGTGGCCGACGGCACCCGCAGTCCTCGGGAGAGCCGCCGCGACCGGGTGGCCGCCGTGGACGCCGTCACCTCCACCGTCGCGCCCGGGCGGCCCTCCGCGCCGGACTCCTCGCCCGCCGGCACCGCCCCGTCGCCGGGAGCCTCGGTCGCGTCGGCCACCGTCGGGGCCCGGAACCGCTCGGTGGCGTCGTCGGGGAGCGGAAGGCGGAAGCGGTCGGTCGCGTCGGCGTCGCCGTCGTCACCGGGCGGGTCGGGTGGACCCGCCCCGCGCACGGAGTCGACGCTCGAGCTCATCGGGGAGCCAGGTTACGGGCCGGTCACCACGTCCCTCGTCCGGCCCGGCGACGACGGGGCTCTACTGCCACTGGGTGCAAGCGTCGACGCTTCGCTGGCACCACCGGGGGCCACCTACCCCTCGAGCAGCGCCCGACCCCAGTAGTCGCCGGAGTTCCCCGGCGCCACCCCGGGCGGGCAGGCGAAGAGCGCCGACGACGTGTGCTGGATGTACTCGTTGAGCGCGTCGCGGGCCCCCAGCTGCGACTGCAGCCGCACGAACTGCGCCGGCGAGCGCATGAAGGCGATGAAGAACAGCCCGGCGTCGAGCATGCCGGTCCGGGAGTCCACGCCGTCGGTGTAGGAGTAGCTGCGCCGCAGGATCGCCGTCCCGTTGTTGTTCTCGGGCGCGGCGAGCCGGATGTGCGCGTCCATCGGGATGGCGGGCACGCCGCCGGCCAGCGTGGCGTGGAAGTCCGGCGGGGTGAACTCGTCGCCGCCGGAGAGCGGTCCCCCGCTCGCCTTCGACCGGCCGAACACGTTCTCCTGGTCGGCGAGCACGTCGCGGTCCCACGTCTCGATAATCATGCGGATGCGCCGCGACACGAGGTAGCTCCCGCCGGCCATCCAGGACGCGCCGGCGGGCAGGTCGCCCGGGGCCACCCAGACCGACCGCGACATCGCCCCGGGGTCCTCGACCTTGAGGTTGCGGGTGCCGTCCTTGAAGCCCATGAGGTTGCGGGCCGTCGCCTGGGCGGTCGAGGTCGACGAGGTCCGGCCGAACCCGAGCTGGGTCCAGCGGGTGACGACGGTGCCGCG
>NZ_JBVPVA010000289.1:0-2542 GCF_055612215.1 Actinomycetospora sp.
TACATCAGCATGAACCGGCACCCCGCCGTCGTGGACGTGGTGCAGCGCCTCGGCGTCGCGGCCCAGCCCGCGTCCTAGCGCCGCGCCCGGCGGTCGGTCCGGGGGCGGGTGGCCGCGGCGAGGGCGAACACCACGCCCGCGGCGCCGAGCACGACCACGACGAGCAGCAGCGCCCAGCCCACCCACGACGGGGCGTTGGGGTCCGGGTACTCGGCGACCGCGTTGACCTCGCCGACCTCGCCGGGGGTGAAGGTCCACCCGACGACGCCCTGGGAGACGGTGCCGTCGGTCTGGCGGACCGGACCGGGGAACGCCATCTTGAGCTGGACGTCGGCGCTCTCCGGGGACAGCCGGGTCAGGTCGACCTGGCCCGAGAGGATCACGCGGTCCCCCGCGCGCCGCAGCTGCAGCCGGATCGCCGACGACGTCGTCGGGCTGATCTGGGGCAGCAGCCGCGAGACGTCGTCGAAGCTCAGGTCCTCGAACGCGAGGTGCGAGCCGATGTAGCCGTCCTGGTCGTAGCGGGTGACGGTGACGTCTCCGGAGAGATCCGACGGCACCTGCAGCGGCGGCCCGGTGCCGCCCGGCGCGCCGTCGGGGGTCCCGACGTCGATCGTCCCCGACACCGTGTCCTGCGGGGACACCGCGAGGCCCGCCCGCACGCGCACGCACCCGGTGCCGAGCAGCGCGACGAGTGCGAGCATCGCGGCGAGCAGGACCACCGAGCGCCGGCGCGTGGCGGGACGCGGCCGGGCGGGACGCTCCCGGGAGCGGGGGGACGACGGCACGGCGACATCGTGCCAGGCGGGTCCGACACCGCCCCGCGACCGGACCACGGCGCGCCCGGAGGTGTGCCGTCGGTCGCCGGCCGGACCGTGGCCCGCGTCAGGACGGGGTTTCGGGTCCGAGCGGGAGCGGGCGGCCGAGCACGGCGAACGGACGAGGGTCGCTGGAGAACCGGTGGTGGCGCAGGAGGTCGCGGAACCCGCAGCGGCGGTAGAGCAGCCAGGCCCGCGTGGGCGTGGGCGCCTCCGGGGTGGAGAGCAGGACGTGGCCCCCGTCGGCGCGGTCGAGGAGCCGCCGCAGCAGGGCCTGGCCGAGGCCGTGTCCCTGCGCGTCGGTGCGCACGTGCAGCTCGGTGAGCTCGAAGTAGTCGGCCAGGTAGCTCTCGGGGTCGCCCTCGAGGGGCCACGGGTCGAGGTCGGACCCGGAGCCCGGGGCCGCCGCGTGCCCGGTGCCGCCGCCGGACTCCCCGAGCAGGCGCCCGAGGCCGGCGCCGAGGCGTCCGCCCGACGGGGAGCGGGCCGGGCGACCCGCCCGCCGCAGTCCGCGGCGCACCTCCTCGTACCACCACTGCCCGGGCGCCCCCGGGTAGCCGTACGCGATCCCGCGCAGCACGTCCCGTTCGTCGAGCGCGGCGACCGCCCGCCAGCCGGGGCGCCGGGAGTGCTCGAGCCACATCGGGGCCCGCTGCCGTGCCGTCCCGGCCGGGTAGCCCATGGCGGCGACGTACAGGTCGAGGGCCTCGTCGAGCCGCCCGGCGAGCTCGACCGGCTCGAGGTCGACCAGGCGGGCCTCCTCCGGGGCGGCCGTCACCGCGGGCCCCGCTCGCGGCCCGCCACCGTCGACGCCGGGATCCGCGCCTCCCCGTCCATCACGCCATCTCATCACGCCCGTCGAGACGGGTCGCGGCCCCACGGAAAGGCACCCGGGCGGCCGACTTGACGCGCGCCCGGAGGCACGGTTCACTCGTGGGAGTCGAACAGGTGTTCGACTCCGGGTGTGGCGGGCCGTGGGGAAGCGTCCCGCCGCACCCGGGCGCCGCCGGCTTCCCCACGGTGGCAGCCCAGGCCCGTCCCGCGCTACGCCGGGGCGGGGGAGCGCCGCCGTGGAGGACGCATGGTTCGAAGCCCCTCGCCGGTCCAGGTGCGGTGCGTCGACGGCGATCCCGTCGAGTTCCACCGCCGCCCCAACCGGCGCGACAGCCACTACCTGGTCACCGAGGTCCAGGAGCGGTGGATCGAGCAGTCGCGCTGGCCGTTCCGCTCGATGATGCCCGTCGGGGGAGACCGGTGCCGGTGCTGGCGGGTGCTGGCCCGCCGGTCCGACGAGCCGCACCTCCCGCCGGGGGAGTTCGTGCTCCGCATGCGCTCCGGGCCGGGGGTCTGGGACCTCCGGTGGCTGACCTGACCGTTCGCGAGGAGTCCGGGAGGACACCATGACGATCCCGACGATGCCCGCCTCGACGCCCGGACCCCGGCCCGAGTCGGCGAGCCTGTTCGACACCGGCCTGGCGCACGCGCCCACGCCCCGGGGCGGCCACCACGCCCGCCCGACGCGGACCCGCCGGCCGGGCGGCCGCGGTGGCTCCCCCGGGGCACGTGCGTCAGGCCGGTGTCGAACAGGCTCGCGGACTCCGGCCGCGGGTCGGGCGTGGCGGCGGGCATCGTCGGGATCGTCATGGTGTCCTCCCGGACTCCTCGGGAACGGTCAGGTCAGCCACCGGAGGTCCCAGACCCCCGGCCCGGAGCGCATGCGGAGC
>NZ_JBVPVA010000328.1:0-10704 GCF_055612215.1 Actinomycetospora sp.
CGGCCCAGCGACGCGCTGGCGATCGCGGTCCGCGACGCCCTGCCCATCGGGGTGGCCGACGAGGTGATGGAGCGCGCCGGGCAGTCCTGGAAGGAGCTGCAGGGCGACGACCCGCACCCGCAGAGCAAGGAGGTCGACGAGATGCGCGACTTCCTCGACCAGGTCACCGCCGATGACTTCGACGGCTCGGGCTCCGGCCCCGGCACCGAGCCCCCGGAGCCGGGACGGGACCGCTGACCCGATGTTCCGTCGCCCACCGGTGGTCCTCGCCGGCCCGGCCTTCGTGGCGTCCGTCGCCTACGTCGACCCGGGCAACGTCGCCACCAACAGCGTCGCGGGCGCGACGTCGGGCTACGCGCTCGCCTGGGTGGTCGTCGCCGCCGGGCTGATGGCCATGCCGGTGCAGTACGTGGCGGCCAAGGTCGGCATCGTCACCGGGCGCAGCCTCCCGCGGGTGTGCCGGCAGGTGATGAGCCGCCCGGCGCGGGTGCTCATGTGGTTGCAGGCCGAGGTGGTCGCGATGGCCACCGACGTGGCCGAGTTCCTCGGGGCGGCCGTCGGGCTGAACCTGCTCTTCGGCCTCGGCCTGCTGCCGTCGGGACTGATCACCGCGGTCGTGGCGTTCGGTGTCCTCGCGCTGCAGCGCCGCGGCCACCGGCCGTTCGAGGTCGGGATCGTCGCCTTCCTGGCGTTCGTGGTCGCCGGCGTCGGCTTCCAGCTCGCCGAGGTCGGGATCGACCCCGGGGGCGTCGCCGCGGGCCTCGTCCCGGGTCTCGACGACTCCGCCCAGCTCGTGCTCGCGGTCGGCATCGTCGGCGCCACCGTGATGCCGCACGCCATCTACGCCCACTCCGCGCTGTCCGCGGGCCGCTCGCGCGGGGTCGGGCGACCCGGCCGGGCGCGACTGCTGGCGTTCCAGCGCACCGAGGTGATCGGCGCCCTGACCATCGCCGGCCTGGTCAACCTCGCGATGCTGCTCGTCGCGGCGCGGGTCTTCGGCAGCGGGAGCGGGGAGGGCGTGGACGGGCTCGAGGCCGCGCACGCCGGCCTCGGGCAGCTCGCGGGCGGTGCGGTCGCGCTGGCGTTCGCCGCGACCCTGCTCGCCAGCGGCCTCTCCTCGGCCGCCGTGGGGACCTACTCCGGGCAGGTCGTCATGGAGGGCTTCGTCGACCTGCACCTGTCCGCGACGATCCGGCGCACCGTGACGATGGTGCCCGCCCTGGTCCTGCTCGCGATCGGCACCAGCCCGACCACGGCGCTGATCGCGAGCCAGGTCGTGCTGTCGTTCGGCATCCCCTTCGCGCTCTACGCCCTGCTCCGCGTGGCCCGGGACGAGACGGTCCTCGGGACCGAGGCGATCGGGCGCGGTATGACCCTCGTGCTCGGCGGGATCAGCGCGGTCGTCGTCTGCCTGAACGTGGTCCTGCTGGTGGACACGATCGCCGGCTGAGGTGGGCGCGGAGGGCTGGTGTCTCGGATCGAGACGTCCGGGCCTCGCGCCGTGGCGCCGATCACGCCTACCATCGCCGGTTGCGCATCCTTCGAGGACGACCGAGGCGCGGCAGCGAGGTGGCCCATGGACGCAATGACCGACCCCGCTCTCGACCGCGCCCGCGAACGGTTCCTGGGGGACGGCACCGTCGACGAGCGCGGTGTGGTCCGCCCGGAGATCGTGCAGTCCTGGGAGCGCTCGCGCCGCGCCGGCGTCGACGCCGACCACCTCGCGCTGCCCTACGACCCCGACCTCGACTTCGAGGGCAGCCTCGTCCACTGCGCCCGGCCCGTCCTCGACGACCTGACCGAGCGGCTCTCGGGGATGGCGGTCGCCGTCGTGCTCTCCGACGCCGAGGGCAACGTGCTGGACCGCCGCGTCGGGGAGGGCGAGCTGCGGCGCCGCCTCGACGCCATCCAGCTCGCGCCGGGCTTCAGCTACGCGGAGGAGTTCGCCGGGACCAACGGCGTCGGCACGGCGCTCGAGGGCGCCGCCAACGCGATGGTGATCGGCGCCGAGCACTTCACCGACCGGCTGCGCTCCTTCGCCTGCGCCGGGGCCCCCGTGCACCGTCCCGGCGGCGCGCTCGTCGGGATCCTCGACGTCACCTGCCTGGCCGCCGAGGCGAACGACATCATGCGGTTCCTCGCCGCGCAGACCGCGAAGGACATCGAGGAGGTGCTCCGCGAGCGCGGCAGCGCCGGGGCGCGCGCCGTCATGGCCGCGTTCCGGGCCGCGAGCGTGCGGGCCCGGGGGCCGGTGCTCGCGCTGGCCGAGGACTTCGTCATCGCCAACCGGGCGGCCCACGAGACCCTCGACGCCGCCGACCGCGACCAGGTCGCCCGGCACGCCGCCGAGTTCCGTCCGAACGGCCCGGGCGAGGAGCGCGTGCTGCTCTCCGACGGCCCGGTCCGGCTGCTGTTCACGCCCGCGCCCGCGCACCGCCCGGCGGGTGTCGTCGTCGAGGTCGTCCCGAGCACGAGCACCCTGCGCCTCGCCGGGAGCGGGGTCGGGGGCGGCGCGGGGCCCCGGGCCTACTCCGGGCCGGCCCCCGCACCGGCGCGCCCGCTGGCCGGGCTCGCCGGGACGTCGCGCTCGTGGCGGACGACCAGCGCGGTGCTGCGGGCCGCCGCCGGTGCGGTGCGCAGCACGGTCGTGCTCGGCGAGACCGGCGTGGGCAAGGCGGCCGCGGTCCGGGCCGCGCACCGCGAGGTGCGCCCCGCCGCCCGCTTCGTCGTCGTCGACGCCGAGACCGAGGAGGCGCCCGGCGAGCTCGCGGCGCTGCCCGGGGCGCTCGGGACCGACGCGGCGACGGTCGTCGTGCGGCGCGTGGAGGCGCTCGACGCCGCCGGGGCGGCGGCCCTGGCCGGGCTCCTGGACCACGCGACGCCGAACGTCTGGGTGACCGCGCTGGTCACCGGCGCGGCGGTCGGGGAGGGCCGGGCGGTGCACGACGTGCTGGGCCGGTTCTCGGGCTCGCTCACCATCGAGCCGCTGCGCCGCCGCCCCGAGGACGTCGCCCCCCTCGTCGAGGCGCTGCTCGCGCGGCTGGCGCCCGGACGCCGCGTCCGGTGCACCCCGGAGGCGATGGCGCTGCTCGGGGGCGCCCGGTGGCCGGGCAACGCCGCCCAGGTCGAGGACGTGCTGCGCCGTGCGCTGGTCGCGCGCCCCGCGGGCGACCTCGAGGCCGCGGACCTGCCGGCCGAGGTGGCGGTGCACGGCACCCGCCGCCGCCTGACCCCGCTGGAGACCGCCGAGCGCGACCTGATCGTCGGGGCGCTGATCGAGGCGCGCGGGAACCGGGTCAAGGCCGCCGCCGCGCTCGGGATGGGCCGCGCGACGCTCTACCGGCGGCTGCGGGCCTTCGGGCTCACCGACGTGGGCCGCTGACGGCCCGACCGGGGCGCCGCCGGTGCCCGCGGACCAGCGGGCGTCGGTCGGCGGGGCGGTGTTCGGTGCCGGTGCGCTCGGCGTCGTGCCCGAGCTCGCACCCGTCGTCGTCCCGCGGCGGGGTCGCCGCCCACTCGCGGTGGGCCTGCTCCGCGACCGCGACGACCGCGGCGACGAGCTCGTCGCGCTGCCCGGCGAGGCGGCGGACCGAGCACGACAGGCCGATCGCGACGGTGGAGGTGCCCGACGGGGCCGTCACCGGCGCGGCCACCGTCGCGAAGCCGGGGGCGAACTCGCCGTCGTCGAGGGCCCAGCCGCGGTCGGCCACCGCGTCGAGCTCGCGGGCGAAGCGGACCGGGCACGTGATGGTCCGCGGGGTCAGCGCGGCGAGCTCCTCGCCGCACACCGCCTCGCGGTACATCGGCGACGCGGCGAGCAGCACCTTCGTCAGCGCGAGGGCGTGGGCCCGCTCCGGGGGGATGTGGGTGTCGAGCCCGGGGATGCGCGCGAGGCCCTGGTGCCCGCGGACGTCCGAGACGCTCGCGACGACGGTCCCGGTGCGCCGCACCAGGTACGCGCGCTGCCGCGTCCGGCGGTACAGCTCGGTGACGGCCTCGGCGAGCACCGCGCCCGGAGCGGGGTCGCCGGGCTGGAGGTCGGGAGAGTCGGCGGGCTCGTCGCCGAGGGCGTGCCCGGCGGGCACCCACGCCCCCCACGGCGGCGCCGACCCCAGCCGGGCACGGCCCGAGGCGTCGCGCCGCGCGTACCCGGCCTCGACCAGGGTGTTGACCATGTAGCGCGCCGTGGCCGAGCTCTTGCCGAGGTGCGCGCCGATCTCCGCGGGCGACAGACCCTCCGGGTGGTCCCCGAGCAGGCGCAGCGCCCGCAGGACCATGGCGGCCGTCTTCAACGACCGCGCACCCGACGTGTCCTCGCTCACAGGGGGAACAGTAGGAGTCCGGGCGTCCGGGTGCCTGTCTCGATGTGGGACAGGTGGCCGCTCCTCGGGGTCGACCCCGAAGATTTCCGGGTCTCACCCCCAGGCCGCGGCCCGCACGGTGGTCCAGTGTCGGACGTGACGACCCCGGCGCGACCACCGCGCCGCGTCACGACCCCCGGAGGAACCGTCATGGCCGTGCTGACCCGCTCCACCCAGGACCACTGGATCGCGGGGGTGTGCGGCGGGCTCGGGGAGCGCTTCGGTGTCCCCGCCAACGTCGTGCGCCTGATCTTCGTGCTGTCCTGCCTGCTGCCCGGGCCCCAGGTGATCATCTACCTGGTGCTGTGGGTGATCATGCCGCGGCGGTGACCCGCGCTCAGGTCAGGCGCGACGCGCGGTCGAGCAGGTAGGCCCGCTCCGGGGCGGACCGGGTGAGCCGGGCCGCCTCCCGGTAGGCGGCCACCGCCGCCTCGTCCCGGCCGGCGGCCTGCTCGAGGTGCCCGCGCACCGCCGCGACCCGGTGGTGGGTGCGCAGGCCCGGGTCCTGCGCGAGGTCCGCCAGCTCCGCCAGCGCGGCGTCCGGGCCGTGCACCTCCCCGACGGCGACGAGGCGCCCCAGCCGGGACATCGACTCCGGCCACAGCGCGACGAGCGTGTCGTACAGCGCCAGGATCTGGGGCCAGTCGGTGTCGGCGGGGTCCACGGCCGCGTCGTGCAGCGCCGCGACGGCGGCCTGGACGGTGTAGGGACCCGGGACCCCGTCGCGCAGCACGTCCTCGACGAGCGCCGTCCCCTCCGCGATCATCGCCCCGTCCCAGCACGAGCGGTCCTGCTCGGCGAGCGGCACCAGGGCACCGTCGGCGGAGGTGCGCGCGGGCCGGCGGGCCTCGGTGAGCAGCATGAGCGCCAGCAGGCCGGCCACCTCCCCCGCCTCGCCAGCACCCGGGGGGAGGGCGGCGCGCAGCGCGCGCGTCAACCGGATCGCCTCGGCCGTCAGGTCGGGGCGGTGGAGGTGCTCGCCGGTGCTCGCGGTGTGGCCCTCGGTGAACACCAGCGAGAGCACGGCGAGGACCGCGGGCAGGCGCTCGGTGCGCTGGGCCTCGGTGGGCGGGGCGAACACCTCGCGCGGGTGGACGAGGCCGTCGGCGAGGCGCGCCTTCGCGCGGCTGATGCGCTGGGCCACCGTCGGCTCGGGCAGCAGGAGCCCGTGGGCGATCTCGGCGGTCGTCAGGCCCCCGACCGCCCGCAGCGTCAGCGCGACCTGGCTCGGCGGGCGCAGCGCCGGGTGGCAGCAGAGCAGCAGCAGCGCCAGCGTGTCGTCGGCGCCGGACGCCGGCAGCTGCTCGGGGGCGGCGGGGACCTCCCGCAACAGGTCGTTGGCCTCGCGGCGCCGCCGGGCCGAGTCCCGACGCCACGCCTCCACGAGACGTCGGGTCGCGGCCGTCACCAGCCACCCCGTCGGGTTGGCGGGCAACCCGTCCTGTGGCCAGCTCGTCGAGGCCGCGAGCAGGGCCTCCTGCAGGGCGTCCTCGCACGCGTCGAAGTCGTGGTGGCGGCGCACCAGCACGCCCAGCACCGACGGCGCGACCTCCCGCAGGACCTCGACGACGTCGCTGCCGCTCACACGTCCCAGCCGCTCATGTCGAGCACCGGGCGCACCTCGACCAGCCCCCACACGGCGTCCGGCACCCGGGCACCGATCTCCTCGGCCCGCGCCGGGCCGTCCACGTCGACGAGCAGGAAGCCGGCCAGGTGCTCCTTGGTCTCGGCGAACGGGCCGTCGGCGACCACCGGGCGCCCCTCGGCGGTGGAGACCCACCGGGCCAGCGACGGGTCGGCGAGCCCCTCCGAGGCGACCAGCTCCCCGGACTCGGCGAGCTCCCGGCTCAGCGCCAGGTGGTCCACCCCGAACCGGGCGCGCTGCTCGGGGGTCAGCGACTCCCAGCGCTGCGCGAAGTCGGGGTTCGAGTGCAGCAGGATCATGTACTTCACGGTGGGGCCTCCTTCGAAGACATCGTCGCTGTGGTGTCGAGACGCCGGGCGCGGTCTCGACACCCGGGCATGACCATCACCGAGCACACCACCGACACCGAGCAGATCCTGGCCATGCTGGACGAGATGCACGACGCCATCGGGGCGGGGGACGCCGCCCGTGCCCTCGCGTCCTGCGCCCCCGGCGCCGTCGTCTACGACCTGGCCCCGCCGCTGGTGCAGCGCGCGGGCGACCACGACGCGGCCGTGGCCGCGCTGGGCGACTGGATCGCGTCCTTCGCCGCGCCGCCGCGCCTGGCCCACCGCGAGCCGACGGTGCACGTCGACGGCGACATCGCCTTCGTCCACACGCTGACCTCGCTCTCGGGGACCAAGGGCGGCGAGTTCACGCTGTGGTTCCGGTCGACCTTCGGTCTCCGCCGGGTCGACGGGCGGTGGCTGATCGTCCACCAGCACGAGTCGGTGCCGTTCCACATGGACGGCTCGTTCCGCGCCGCGGTCGAGCTGGAGCCCTGACGACCGAGCCCTGAGATCGCATCGATTCACCCCGCCGCGGGGGTGGGCGCGGACGGGTGATCGGGGCACCCTGGCGGCAGGAAGACAACGACGTCGTCCGGAGCCCACCATGAACCCCGCCACCCCGTCCGATCCCGCGCCGCTCACGAGCCAGGAGCAGGCCGTCCTCGCCGCGATCGCGGCGCACGAGCACCGCTGGGACGCGGGCTTCGCGAACGCCCTCGCCGTCGGGACCCCGCCCGCCCCCGCGCGGCGGTGGCGCACGCTGCTGCTGGTGCTCGCCGTCGTCGTGCCGGTGTCGATCGCGCCGATGGTGCTCTCCTCGGCGTGGATCCTCGCGATCGCGGCCGTCGCCCTGCTCGTCGTCATCCCGACCGGGCTGGTGGTCTGGGCGCTGCGGCAGGGGCGCGTCTACCCGAGCTGACCCGGCTGACGCAGCGCAGCCAGGGCCTTCGTGATCCGCTGCGGCGAGATGGACCCGGCCGTCCCGATCTCCTGGGCGAACAGGCTGACCCGCAGCTCCTGGATCATCGCGGCGACGGCGTCCCAGCCGTCGCGGTCGAACGTCCGCGGCTCGGCCTCCGCGGCCGCCCGCCGCGTGCGGTAGTCGGCCTCGACCGCGTGGACCTCGTCGGTGAGCTCGGCGTCGCGGCGCGGGGCGGTCGGGAGCTTCTCGAGCCGCTTGGCCGCCGCGCGGAGCCAGCGCACCACGTCGGGCAGGCGGCTCACCCCGTGCCGGGTCACGAACCGGCCCCCGACGAGGGCCGCGACCTGCGCTCGGACGTCGTCGAGCGCGGCGTGCAGGAGCCCGCTGGCCGGCCGTGCGGCGAGCTCGTCGAGTGCCAGCCGCACCGTCGTGGCCTCGGCCAGCACGGCCTCCGCGCGGGTGAGGACCTCGGCGGCACCGCCGGCCAAGCGCGCGGTGACGTCCGCCCGGAGCCGGTCGAACGCCTCGGGCGTCCACGCCGGGCCGCCGCGGGCGGCGACGAGCCCGTCGACGGCCGCGGCGACGCAGTCGTCGGCGAGGTCGGCGACGTCGCGGTACCCCGATTCGGCCATCGCCCCGCGCAGCCGCAGTACGGCGCGGTTGTCCAGCGAGCGGACCAGCGCCTTCGCCGGTGACGTCGTGCTGCGCAGCAGGAGCCGACGGGTGCCGCCGCGCATGGCGTCGCGGGCCTCGAGGGCCGAGTCGAACACCCCGATCCCGACGGTGCCCGCCGGGTCGGTGCGCGTGCCCTCGTCCACCAGCGCCAGGTGGGCCGTGACGGTGCCGCCGGCGCGGGACTGCTCCCGCGTCCGCGGCAGTTCGCCGACCTCGGCGAACGACGTGAGCCCGCGCCGCTCGAGCCCGTCGGCGACCTTCGCCACGGCCGCCCGGGTCTCCTGCGCGTAGCGCCGCCGCAACGCGCCGAGGTCGGTGCCCTCGGCGACCACACCCCCGTCGTCGTCCGTGACCCGGAACGTCAGCCGCAGGTGCGAGGGGAGCCCCGCGACGTTCCACGCGTCGGTCGGCACGTCCACGCCCGCGAGCCGCTTGACGGCGTCGGTGACCGCGCCGAGCAACGGCTCGCCGTCGGCGGGGCGACGGTCGGCGGCGAGGCGGGCGAGCAGGGCGCGGGCGGTGTCGGGGGCCGGGACCAGCGAGCGCCGCAACGGCTTGGGCAGCGAGCGGATCAGCGAGGTCAGCATCTCCTCGCGCAGCCCCGGCACCTGCCAGGCGAGGTCCTCGGCGCGCACCTGTCCGAGGACGGCGAGGGGCACCGAGACGGTGACGCCGTCGCGCTCGGAGCCGGGCTCGAAGGCGTAGGAGAGCGGCAGCGTGAGCCCGCCCGCGCGCCACTCGTCGGGGTACGACCCGGCGTCGGGAGCCTCGTGGGCGAGCAGCGCCCGCGGGTCGAGGTCGAGCAGGTGCGGATCGCGGCGCGACTCCTTCTGCCACCACCGGTCGAAGTGGCGCTGCGAGACCACGGAGGCGGGGACGCGCTCGTCGTAGAACCGGAAGATCGTCTCCTCGTCGACGAGCAGCTCCCGCCGCGCGCGGCGCTCCATCTCGGCGACCCGCTCCAGCTCGGCGGCGTTGCGCCGCACGAAGGCGTGCCGGGCGTTCCAGTCGCCCTCGACGAGGGCGTGGCGCAGGAACAGCTCGCGCGAGGTCTCCGGGTCGATGCGCCCGTAGTCGACCGTGCGGTCCATCGCGAGCGGCACTCCGAACAGCGAGACCCGCTCCACGGCCACCGCGCTGCCGCGGCGCTTCGACCACCGCGGCTCGGAGTACGTCCGGGTGACCAGGTCGCCGGCGGCCTGCTCGGCCCACGCCGGGTCGATGCCGGCGACGGTGCGCGCCCACAGCCGGGAGGTCTCGACGAGCTCGGCGGCCATGACGAACGTCGGGGGCCGCTTGGCCAGCGTCGAGCCCGGCCAGATCGCGAACCGGGCGCCGCGGGAGCCGTCGTACTCGGTGAGGGGCCGCCGCTTCGGCTTCGGGGCGCCCTGTTTCGGCTTCGGCGGCTCGTGGGCGAGGCCGAGCTGGGAGAGCAGCCCGGTGAGCAGCGCCTGGTGGACCCGGTCGGCGACGTCCTTCGTGATCTCTCGGGCCGGCTCGTTGCGGGTCAGGCCCAGCTCCTCGGTGAGCTGACGCAGCTGGGCGGCGAGGTCCTGCCACTCGCGGATGCGCAGGAAGTTGAGGTACTCGGCCGCGCACTGCTTGCGAAAGCGGTTGCCGGAGAGCTCGCGGCGCTGCGTGCGGACGTGGTCCCACAGCGCCAGCCACGACAGGAAGTCCGACCGCGGGTCGGTGAACCGCGCGTGCGCGGCGTCGGCCTCGGCGGCCTTCTCGGCCGGGCGCTCGCGGGGGTCCTGCGCGGAGAGCCCGGCGGCGATGACGGTGACCTCGTGCAGACAGCCGAGCCCGTCGGCGGCCAGGATCATGCGGGCGATCCGGGGGTCGACGGGCAGGCGCGCCAGCGAGCGGCCGATGTCGGTGAGGGTGATGGCGTCCTCGCCGACCCGATCCCCGGTCGCTCCGCTCGCCCCGGTGATGGCCCCGAGTTCGGTCAGCAGCCGGACGCCGTCGCGGATCGCGCGCGTCTCCGGCGGGTCGACGAAGGGGAACTCCTCGATCGGCCCCAGCTTCGCGCCCGCCATCTGCAGGATCACCGACGCGAGGTTGGTGCGCTGGATCTCGGGGTCGGTGAACTCGGGGCGAGCATCGAAGTCGTCCTCGGCGTAGAGCCGGATGCAGATTCCGTCGGCGACACGACCGCAGCGTCCGGCCCGCTGGGTGGCGCTCGCCTGGGAGATCTTCTCGATCGGGAGGCGCTGCACCTTCGTCCGCTGGCTGTAGCGGGAGATGCGGGCGAGGCCGGGGTCGACGACGTAGCGGATGCCGGGCACCGTCAGCGAGGTCTCGGCGACGTTGGTGGCCAGGACGATCCGCCGCCGGTTCGAGGCGCCGGGCTCGAACACCCGGTGCTGCTCGGCGGACGACAGGCGGGCGTAGAGCGGGAGGACGTCGAGCGGGTCGGTCGGGCGCTCGGGGAGCGCGTTCAGCGCGTCGGCGGTGTCGCGGATCTCGCGCTCGCCGGCGAGGAAGACGAGGACGTCACCGCCCGGTCCCTCGCGCCGAAGCTCCTCCACGGCCTCGACGATCCCGTCGATCTGGTCCTTCGGCTCCGCGCCGGGATCGTCGGGGTCGGCCCGCGGGCGGTAGCGGACCTCGACCGGGAACGTCCGTCCGGAGACCTCGATGATCGGCGCGTCCCCGAAGTGCTTGCTGAAGCGCTCCGGGTCGATCGTCGCCGAGGTGATGACGACCTTGAGGTCGGGGCGGCGGGGCAGCAGCTGCGCGAGGTAGCCGAGCAGGAAGTCGATGTTG
>NZ_JBVPVA010000489.1:0-12539 GCF_055612215.1 Actinomycetospora sp.
GTGCGCCCCTGATCACGACGCGCCGCCGGGGCACCAGCGCGGCACCCGGGGCACGTCAGCGGGCGCGGAGCACGACGGTGCGGCTCACGCGGTCGTGCAGCCCCCGTCCGTCCCGGTCCATGATCAGCGCCGGGACGACGAAGAACAGCGAGACCGTGCGGGCCAGGGCCCACACCCCGACGCGGCCGTCGCCGTCCACGCGCACCGCGCGCAGCCCCGTCAGGACCATCGCCGGCGTCTGGCCGAAGACCGCCACGGGCAGGGTCACGAGCACGGCCCACACCGCGAGGCTGAGGTAGGCCGGTGCCGGGAAGCTGATGGCCGAGGCGACGAGGCCGCCGATGAGCAGGTCGAGCAGGAACTGGCCCGCGCGCGGCAGCGGTGGGGCGACCGAGCCGGGCCCCTCCTCGGGCAGTCCGAGATCGCGGCCCGGGTACCCCTCGTCGTCGGGCGTGGTCCGGGGCCCGTTCGGCCCAGCGTCGGGTACGCGACGTGTCGGCGTGGCGGCCCGTTCCGGACGTGCGGGACGTTCCGGGCGGCCTCCTGCCGCCCGATCAGGCCCCTCGTCGGTGAGCCATTCACGAATCCACGACACTCTGACAGGCTACGGTCCCGCAGCGCCGGGATGCGCCACGGCAACGGTGCCGATCGGCTCGTCCGCGACCCGGCCGTGGACGACGGAACACACCGCGGTAACTGTGATGCGAGCCCGTTAACTGCTGCGAAACACCGGTGCGACGAGCGAGTAACGCGGCCCGCTTAGCGTCCGGGGTCACCCGAAGCGGTGACCGACCCCGGACCGGGCGGGGTCGCTCGTCGCGACGACAGTGCCAGAGAAGGAGCCAGCGAGGGTGTTCAACAACCAGGACGAGGTCTTCAAGTACATCTCCGACGAGGGGGTGAAGTACGTCGACGTCCGGTTCTGCGACCTGCCTGGCCAGATGCAGCACTTCACGGTGCCGGCGTCGGAGCTCGACGAGGACGTGTTCACCGACGGACTGGCCTTCGACGGCTCGTCGATCACCGGCTTCCAGAGCATCAACGAGTCGGACATGACGCTGCTGCCCGACCCGGCGACCTCGCGGATCGACCCGTTCCGGGCGCAGAAGACCCTGAACATGAACTTCTTCGTCCACGACCCGCTGACGCTCGAGGCCTACAGCCGCGACCCGCGCAACGTGGCCCGCAAGGCGGAGAACTTCCTGTCGACCGTCGACGTGGCCGACACGTGCTTCTTCGGTCCCGAGGCCGAGTTCTACATCTTCGACTCGGTGCGCTACGACTCGAAGCCCAACGGCACCTTCTACGAGGTCGACGCGATCGAGGGTGCCTGGCGCACCGGCGCTGACGAGGTCGGTGGCAACAAGGGCAACAAGATCGCCATGAAGGGCGGGTACTTCCCCGTCGAGCCGACCGACCAGACCTCGGACCTCCGCGCCGCGATCGGCACCAACCTCATCAACTCCGGCTTCGAGCTGGAGAAGCTGCACCACGAGGTCGGCACCGGCGGCCAGGCCGAGATCAACTACAAGTTCAACACGCTGCTGCACGCCGCGGACGACCTGCAGCTGTTCAAGTACATCGTCAAGAACACGGCGTGGCAGGCGGGCAAGACCGTCACCTTCATGCCGAAGCCGATCGCCGGCGACAACGGCTCGGGCATGCACTGCCACCAGTCGCTGTTCAAGGGCGGCGAGCCGCTGTTCTACGACGCCAACGGCTACGCGGGCCTCTCGGACATGGGCCGCCACTACATCGGCGGCATCCTGCACCACGCCCCGAGCCTCGTCGCGTTCACGAACCCGACGATCAACTCGTACCACCGCCTGGTCCCCGGCTTCGAGGCCCCGATCAACCTCGTGTACTCCAACCGGAACCGCTCGGCCTGCGTGCGCATCCCGATCACCGGCGACAACCCGAAGGCCAAGCGCCTCGAGTTCCGCTGCCCCGACTCGTCGGGCAACCCGTACCTCGCCTTCGCCGCCATGATGATGGCCGGCCTGGACGGGATCCGGAACAAGATCGAGCCGCCGACGCCGGTCGACAAGGACCTCTACGAGCTCCCGCCCGAGGAGGCCGCCAACATCGCGCAGGTGCCGGCCGGTCTCGAGATCGCGATCAACAACCTCGAGGAGGACCACGACTACCTGCTCGAGGGCGGCGTGTTCACCTCGGACCTGATCGAGAAGTGGGTCGAGCTCAAGCGCGACGACATCACGGGCCTGCGGCTGCGCCCGCACCCCTACGAGTTCGAGCTGTACTTCAACTGCTGATCGCCGGCGGCTGACACGACGGCCCGGTCACCCCGAGGGGTGGCCGGGCCGTCGTGCGTCTACCTCCGGTCGCGCAGGTCCTCGCGCGGGGACAGGGCCGCGGCCGCCACGTACTGGTAGACGTAGCGGACCTCCTCGCCCTGGCTGATCGGTACGCACACCCAGCCGACCCACTCCCCCGTCGTCGTGCGCCGCCAGCCGAGCAGCTCGCCGGGCACCCGGCTCTGCAGGTCCACGCCCTCCGGGACCGCCCGCGGGGGCCGGCCCGGCGGGCGCGGATACGCGACGGCGAGGTCCACCCAGACCCGGCGGACCTCGGTGCGCTGCAGGGCGCCCGAGCGCTCGTTCCGGCGCTGCGCCGGACCTCGCTCATCGAACACGTGTTCGATGATGACGGGTCGCCCCCGCCGGACGCCAGCCGACGGGGCCGTCCCGTTCGCGTGTCCGTGCCCACGACGACGCTGTCGGTGGGCCGCGCCTCGCCCGCTGACGGACCGTCTCAGTCCACCGCCGAGAAGGCTTCGTCCACCACCGCGCGGGCGTGCCGCGTGACCCGCCGGTAGTCGTCGATGCAGGCCCCCGGGTCGTCCTCGGGGTAGCCGAGCACCGAGGCGATCGCGGCCAGCTCCCGCCCGGAGCGCGGCAGCTGGTCGGTGGGCTTGCCGCGCACCAGCGTCGCCACGCCGCGCACCCGGGTCGCCGTCGTCCACCCGGCCGCCAGCGCCTCCGCCCCCTCGGCGGAGAGCAGCCCGGCGTCGCGCAGCGCGTCCAGGGCCGCCAGCGTCGAGGTCGTGCGCAGCGCCGGCAGCCGCCCCGCGTGCTGGAGCTGCAGGAGCTGCACGGTCCACTCGACGTCGGCGAGCCCGCCGGTCCCGAGCTTCGTGTGCAGCGCCCGGTCGGCGCCCCGCGGGAGGCGCTCGGCGTCGACACGGGCCTTCATCCGCCGGATCTCCGTGGCCGCCGACTCCGGCAGGCCGTCCGCGGGGTAGCGGTAGGGCGCGATCATCTCGACGAACCGCTCCCCCAGCCCGGCGTCGCCGGCGACCGGCCGCGCCCGCAGGAGGGCCTGGCGCTCCCAGGTCGCCGCCCAGCGCCGCAGGTAGTCCTCGTACGAGGACAGCGTGCGCACCAGCGGGCCGCTGCGCCCCTCGGGTCGCAGCTTGGTGTCGACCTCGAGCGGCGGGTCCGGGCTCGGCGCTCCCAGCGCCCCGGTCACCGCCTCGATCACGCCGCGCGCGTACGTCGTCGCGTCCTGGTCGGAGACGCCCTCGGCGGGCTCGCACACCGCGACCACGTCGGCGTCGGACCCGTAGCCCAGCTCCGCGCCGCCCAGCCGGCCCATCCCGATGATCGCGATCCGTGCGGGCGGGGGTCCGTCGCCGGCCTCCGCACGTTCGGCGACCTCGAGGGCGGCCTCCAGCACCGCCGCCCAGACGCTCGACAGCGCGGCGCACACGGCGGCCACGTCGGTGAGCCCGAGCAGATCGGCGCACGCGACCCGCAGCAGCTCCACCCGCCGCAGTGAGCGGGCCACGTTGCCCGCGGAGCGCGGGTCGGTGTGGCGGGCGACCGCGGCGCGCAGCGAGCGCGCGACCTCCGCCGGGTCGCGCGCGGTCAGGTCGGCCGAGGGACCGTCGCCCGCGAGGAGCCGCAGCACCTCCGGCGAGCGCGGCATCATCTCGGCGACCCACCGGGACGTGCCCAGGACGTAGCACAGCCGGTCGGCGGCGAGGCCCTCGTCGCGCAGCAGCGCGAGGAACCACGGCGTCGACGCCAGCGCCTCGGAGACCTTGCGGTACGCGAGCAGCCCGTGGTCGGGGTCGGCGGTGTTGCCCAGCCGGTCGAGCAGCACCGGCATGAGGGCCCGCTGGATCCGCGCTGCGCGGCTCGTCCCGGAGGTCAGCGCGGCGACGTGCTTGAGCGCCCCCGACGGCGAGCTCCACCCCAGGGCCGCGAGCCGCTTGGTGGCCGAGGACTCGGTGAGCACGAGCTGCTCGCCCGGGACGCGCGCCACCGACTCCAGCAGCGGCCGGTAGAAGAGCTTCTCGTGCAGGCGCCGGACGCGCACCGTGTTCCGGGAGAGCTCCGCCTGCAGCACCCCGACGGCGTCGCGGCGCCCGTCGGGACGCAGCTTCGCCGCGCGCGCGAGCCAGCGCAGCCCCGCGGTGTCCTCGTCGGAGGGGAACAGGTGGGTGCGGCGCAGCTTCTGCAGCTGCACCCGGTGCTCGAGCATCCGCAGGAAGCGGTAGGACGCGGCGAGGTTCGCGGCGTCGTCGCGGCCCACGTACCCGCCCTCGCCGAGCGCCGCGAGGGTCTCGAGGGTGTTCTGCCCGCGCAGCGTCTCGTCCCCGCGGCCGTGCACGAGCTGGAGGAGCTGGACCGCGAACTCCACGTCGCGCAGCCCGCCGCGGCCGAGCTTGAGCTCGCGGTCGGCGTGGTCGTGCCGGATGTGGTCCTCGACGCGGCGGCGCATGGCGCGCACGTCGGCGACGAAGTCCTCGCGCTCCGCGGCGCTCCACACCATCGGCGCCAGCGCCTCGCAGTACTCCTGCCCGAGCGCGAGGTCCCCCGCCACCGGCCGGGCCTTGAGGAGCGCCTGGAACTCCCAGGTCCGCGCCCACCGCTGGTAGTAGGCCACGTGGGCCTCGAGGGTGCGCACGAGCTGCCCGGACCTGCCCTCGGGCCGCAGGTTCGCGTCGACCTCGAGGAACGCCTCGGTGGCGACCCGCATCATCGTCGCCGCCACCCGGCCCGCGGAGTCCACGGCACCGTCGGCGACGAAGATGACGTCGATGTCCGAGACGTAGTTCAGCTCGCGCCCGCCGCACTTGCCCATGCCGATGACGGCGAGGCGGTGGTCCCCGGCGCGCTCGGGCCCCACCTGGGCGCGGGCGACGGCGAGCGCGGCCTCCAGCCCGGCCGCGGCGACGTCGGCGAGCTGGGCGGACACCACCTCGACGGACACGATCGGCAGCTCCGGCTCGCACACCGCCTGCAGGTCGGCGGCCGCCAGCAGAAGGACGTCGTCGCGCCAGCGCAGCCGCAGCGCCTCGACGGCCTGCTGCCCGGTGAGCGTCCCGACCGGTGCCTCGGCGTCCGGATCCGCCCCCACCGCCTGGAGGTGGAAGCGCCGGCGGTCGTCGGCGCTCGGCAGCCACGAGTCGTCGAAGACCCGGCCCGGGGCGCTGGTGGTCCGCAGCGCCCGCCACCGCTCGGGCTGGGAGACCAGGTGGTCCCCCAGCGCCGTCGACCCGCCGAGGACCCCGAACAGCCGCCCCCGCAGGCCCTGGTCGTTCCGCAGCGTCGCGTCCAGCTCACCCCAGCCCTGCTCGCCGAGGGACTCGCGCAGCCGCTCGACGGCGGCGAGCGCGAGGTCCGGGTCCGCGGCCCGCGCCAGGGCCCACACGACGAGCGCCGCCTCGGCCACCGGGTCGTCGCCGTCCCACCAGCCGAGGTCGGCCAGCCGACGGCCCGCGTCGGGATCGGTCAGGCCGAGACGGGCCGGGGCGCGAGCGGGACGGCGGTCGCGCGCGGGGGCGTTCACGAGTCGAGCCTATGTGAACGGACGTGGTCGCCGGGGCGACCGGAATCGTTCACATCAGAGGATCGGCAGGTACGACGCCAGCTCGTAGGGGGTCACGTTGCGGCGGTAGTTGTCCCACTCCGTGCGCTTGTTGCGCAGGAAGAAGTCGAACACGTGCTCGCCGAGGATCTCGGCCATGAGGTCCGACTGCTCGAAGCTCTGCAGCGCGCCGTCGAGGTTCTGCGGCAGCGTCTGGTAGCCCATGGCGCGCCGCTCCCCCTCGGTGAGCGACCAGACGTTGTCCTCCGCGGCCGGCGGCAGCTCGTAGCCCTCGGCGATGCCCTTGAGCCCGGCGCCGAGGATGACGGCGTAGGCGAGGTAGGGGTTGGCGGCCGAGTCCAGGGAGCGCACCTCGACCCGCCGCGAGGACGCCTTGCCCGGCGAGTACATCGGCACCCGGACCAGCGCGGAGCGGTTGGCGTGGCCCCAGCACACCGCGGTCGGGGCCTCGCCGCCGACCACCAGGCGCTTGTAGGAGTTCACGAACTGGTTGGTCACCGCGGACATCTCACGCGCGTGGCGCAGCACGCCCGCGACGAACGCCTTGCCGGTCTTGGAGAGCTCGAAGGGCTCGGCGGCGTCGTGGAAGGCGTTCTGGTCGCCCTCGAAGAGGCTGACGTGGGTGTGCATCGCCGAGCCGGGGTGCTCGGTGAACGGCTTGGGCATGAACGAGGCCCGCACGCCCTGCGTGATCGCCACCTCCTTCACGAGGTAGCGGAACGTCATGATGTTGTCCGCCATGCTCAGCGCGTCGGCGTAGCGCAGGTCGATCTCCTGCTGGCCCGGGCCGCCCTCGTGGTGGGAGAACTCGACGGAGATCCCCATCGCCTCGAGCGCCTCGATGCAGCGCCGCCGGAAGTGCGGGGCCACGTCGTGGCTGGCCTGGTCGAAGTAGCCACCGGTGTCCGCCGGCACCGGCGGGGTCCCGTCGTCGGGCAGGCCCCGCAGCAGGTAGAACTCGATCTCCGGGTGCACGTAGCAGGTGAAGCCCGCCTCGGCCGCCCGGGAGAGCGCCCGGCGCAGGACGTGGCGCGGGTCGGCCCACGACGGCGAGCCGTCGGGCATCGTGATGTCGCAGAGCATCCGCGCCGAGTAGTGGTCGCCCTCGCCGTCCTCCCAGGGCAGGACCTGGAACGTCGACGGGTCCGGCTTCGCGACCATGTCCGACTCGTAGACGCGGCTGAAGCCCTCGATCGACGACCCGTCGAACCCGATGCCCTCGGCGAACGCGCCCTCGAGCTCGGCCGGCGCGATGGCGACCGACTTGAGGTACCCGAGGACGTCGGTGAACCAGAGCCGCACGAAGCGGATGTCGCGCTCGTCGAGCGTCCGCAGGACGAACTCCTGCTGCCGATCCATGTCCGCGACCCTAAGGAGACCGTGTTACAAGGACGTCACAGGGGGGTCCTACCCTGCCGCCCTTTCGGGGCGATCGCTCAGCCCTTCTCCGGGCAGCGCGCGTTCGGCGGAGCCGGGGTGCCGTCGACGAGGTAGCGGGTGACGATCGCGTCGACGCACGGGAAGCCCTGGAACGAGGCCGTGTGCTGGTCCCCGACCTTGGTCAGCAGCGAGCCGTTCAGGTCCTTCGCGAGGTTGACCCCGGCCTGGTAGGGCGTCGCCGGGTCGTCGGTGGTGGACACGACGAGCGGCGGGGCCAGCCCGGGCGCCTGGGGCACGTGCGGGCCCCCGGTCACCGGCGTCGGCCAGAACGCGCACGCGTCGAGCGCAGGGCTCGGCCCGCGGCCGGAGTCGAGGAACGGGGCGGCCTCGTCGTAGCGCTGCGCGCGCTCGAGCGACTGGGCGCGGTCGGTGACGCGGGGGTCGTCGACGCAGCGCACGGCGTTGAACGCGTCCTGCTGCGGAGAGTAGGTGCCGTTCGGGGCGCGGTCGTAGTACTCGTCGGCGAGCCCCATGAGCGTCTGGCCGCTGCCCTGGGCGAGCTCGGTGAGGCCCTGGCGCAGCTCCGGCCAGAGTGACGTCGCGTAGAGCGCCTGGATGGTGCCCTGCTGCGCGTCGCCGTAGGAGAGCTGACGCCCGTCGGGGAGCCGGACCGGCGCCGCGAGCAGCGGCCGGGACAGCGCCTGGAAGCGCGCGGTGGCCTGCCCCGGGTCGTTCCCCAGGGGGCAGCCCGGCTTCGTGGCGCAGTCCTTCGCGAACGCCTCGAACACCCCCTGGAACCCACGGCCCTGGTCGATCAGTGCCTCGGTCGGATCCTGGTCGGGGTCCACCGCACCGTCGAGGACCATCGCGCGGACGTTGCGGGGGAACTCCTCGGCGTAGGTGGAGCCGATCCGCGTGCCGTAGGAGTAGCCGAGGTAGGACAGCTGCTCGTCCCCGACGACGCCGCGCAGCACGTCCATGTCCCGGGCGACGTCGCGGGTGCCGACGTTCGCGAGCAGGGCGACCCCGGTCTTCTGCGCGCAGCCGTCGGCGGTCTGCCGGGCCGCCGCCTCGGCGCGGGCGACGCCGGCCGGGGACGGGTCGAGGATGTCGGTGCCCCGCTGCTGGTCCTGCTCCGCAGCGGTCAGGCAGTGGATCGTCGGGGTGCTCGCGCCGATCCCACGCGGGTCGAACCCGACGAGGTCGAAGCGCCGCGCCACTTCGGTGTTCTTCATCAGGATCCCGAGCTGCGACGCGATCTCGACGCCCGAGGCGCCGGGCCCACCCGGGTTGACCAGCAGCGATCCGATGCGCCGCGCCGGGTCGCTCGCCCGGAGCCGGGAGACGGCGAGCTGCGCCGTCGGGCCCTGGGGGTTCGCGTAGTCGACCGGCACCTCGAGCTTCGCGCACTGCAGGCCGGGCTGGGCGTAGTACTGGCGCTGGTCGTCGGTGGTGGCGAAGGGCAGGCACGAGCCCCACGCCGGGCGCTGCGCGTAGAACCGCTCGAGACCCGGCGGGACGGCGCCGGCCGCCGGGGCGGCGCTGCCGGCGGTGGGGGCCGACGACGACGAAGCCGTGCGGTCGGGCGCGGCCGGCGCGCACCCGGCCGCGGTCACGAGGATCGCGGCCGCGACGACGAGCCGGCGCACCGTCCGGGCCACCCCGGCGCGCGGTGCGACCGGGCCGGGGACCGCGGCGCCGGAGCCGTCGTCGTGCCCACCGTAGGTCCGTGCGCCCCGTCGCCTCACGCGGGCCATCCTCGCAACCGCCGCGTGGGCGCCACGTCGGCCCCCGGTCGGGCGCCACGCCCGCCGTCGTGGGAGGGCGGCTTGTGAAGCTCGTCCCACCCGGCCCCCGGTCGCTGTGCGCGGTGCCAGGCTCGGCAGCGTTCGACCACGACCCTCGGCACGCCCGGGGACCCGCACCGCGGGCCTCGAGGCAGGAGGACGGAGACGATGACGTCACCCGAACCGCAGGCGACCGCGCGCACCCCCAAGCGCGTCCGCATCCACCACCTGCAGCAGTGGAAGGACGCGGGTGAGCGCTGGCCGATGCTCACCGCCTACGACTTCCCCACTGCGCGGATCTTCGACGGTGCCGGGATCCCCGTGCTGCTGGTCGGGGACTCCGCCGCGAACAACGTGCTCGGCTACGACTCGACCGTCCCGGTGTCGGTCGACGAGCTGCTGATGCTGACGAAGGCCGTCGTGCGCGGGACCTCCCGGGCCCTCGTCGTCGCCGACCTGCCCTTCGGCTCCTACCAGGCCTCCCCGACGCAGGCCCTCGAGACCGCCGTGCGCTTCTTCAAGGAGGGCGGCGCGGCCGCGGTCAAGCTCGAGGGCGGCGCACAGTACGCGGGCCAGATCCGGGCGCTCTCGGACGCCGGCATCCCGGTCATGGCGCACCTCGGCTTCACCCCGCAGAGCGAGCACGCCCTCGGCGGGTTCCGCGTGCAGGGCCGGGGCGCGGGCGCCGAGAAGCTGATCGAGGACGCATTGGCGGTCCAGGCCGCGGGCGCCTTCGCCGTCGTGCTCGAGATGGTGCCCGCCGACGTCGCGAAGCGGGTGACCGCCGAGCTGCGGGTGCCCACCATCGGGATCGGCGCCGGCCCGGACACCGACGCGCAGGTGCTCGTGTGGCCGGACATGGCCGGGCTGAACACCGGGCGCGTGCCGCGGTTCGTCAAGCGCTACGCCGACCTCGCCGGGACGCTGGGCGCCGCGGCCGAGGAGTTCGGGCGCGAGGTCCGCGACGGGGTGTACCCGACGGCGGAGCATTCGTTCGAGTAGGTGCGCTGCGCGCTCGTGAGCACTTTCCGGTGTCATCGCACCGGAAAGTGCTCACAGGGCGGCAGCCACCTCCCGGTGCAGGGCCGCCACCGCCGCGTCGCAGGCCCGGGAGACCCCGGTGAACCCGAGGAAGCCGTGCACGAGCGCCGGGTGCTCGCGGCGGCGCACGTCGACCCCGGCGGCGGCGAGCGCGCCCGCGAAGGCGTGCCCGGCGTCGCGCAGCGGGTCGAACCCCGCGGTGGCGACGATCGTGGGGCCGAGCCCGGCGAGCCCGGCCCGCAGCGGGGAGAGCCGCGGCTCGCCGCGCGGTGAGGTCCCGCCGAGGTAGAGCCGGCTGCAGGCCACGACGTCGGCGGCGGTGAGGAAGAAGCCCTCGCCGTTCTCGCGGACCGAGGGGTAACGGCCCTCGAAGTCCGGCGGCGGGTAGACGAGCAGGGTCACGGCGGCCGGGGCGCCCGCGTCACGACGCGCGAGGGCGGCGCCGGCGACGAGGTTCGCCCCGGCGCTGTCCCCCACGAGCCCGAGGCGGGCGGGGTCGGCGTCCCAGCGGCCCGCGTGCTCGACCGTCCACGCCACCGCGGCGAGGACGTCGTCGTACGGGGCGGGGAACGGGTTCTCGGGGGCGAGCCGGTGGTCGACGGCGACGACCACCGCGCGGGTGTCGTCGGCGAGGCGCTGGTTGACCGGGTCGTAGACGTCGCCACCGCCGAGGACCCACCCGCCTCCGTGGACGGAGACCACGACCGCCCCGGACTCCTCCCCGGCCGGGCGGTGCACCCGCAGCGGCACGGGGCCGTCGGTGACGACCTCCGGCGCCCGGTCGACGGGGCGGACGGTCTCGGCCATCAGGGCGGCGTAGCGGGCCCGCGCCGCGGCGACCCCCGCGGCGGAGTCGGTGCCGGCGAACATGGCGGGCTCACCCCGTTCCCGCAGGCGGGCGAGCAGGGCCGCGACCTCGGCGTCGGGACCGTGCGGGGCGGCGTCGTCACCGGTCACGTCAGGGGTCGGAGTGGTCACGTCCGGACCGTACGGGCCGACACCACCCGACCGAGTGCTGGGCCATCCGGGGGACGAGGCCGCACACTGTGCGCGACCGTTGTGCTCCCCGCGCCGTTGCCGAATCGACACCTGCGCCGGGGGCAACCGGGTCCGGGACGACACGTCTGACTCCATGCCGGGCTCGATCGATCACGAACGAGTCCGGTGCACTTCCCCCGGCCGCCCGGCCCGCTCCCGACTCAGAAGGACCCGCGCTCCCGATGGCACTGCCCTGGCCCCACAACACCCCGACCCTCCCCCGCATCGCTCTCACGGACCTGCGTGCCGACCAGTCGAGCACGACCGCCCGCCCGGTCCCGGCGCGGCTCGTCCGCGTGCGCGAGATGGCCGCCTCGCCGGTGACCGCCCTCGTCGTCATGCTGCTGGGCCTGGTCGGCCTGTTCGTGATGCCGATGGTGGGCCTGCCGTTCGTGGCCCTCGTCGTGCTCCCGACGGTGATCTACCAGCTGCGTGCCGAGCAGCGTCACCAGCTGCGCCTCGGCCGCCGCTGAGTCGGCCGACCCGGACACACCACCGCCCCCGGTTCCTCGTGGAGCCGGGGGCGGTGGTGTGCGGGGTCAGTAGGTGTTCACGCCCGACGAGGCGGCGGCGCCGATGATCGCGACCACGATGAAGACGATGAAGACCACGCCCAGCGCGAGCACGATGTAGCCGACGATCAGGCCCGCGAGCGCCAGCCCGTCGCCCGTCTCGTGCCCCTCCCGGATCTGGCGGCGCGCGATGTGTCCGCAGATCACGCCGCCGATCGCGGTGATGTAGAAGAACAGCCCGAGCAGCGAGAGCACCAGAGACACGATCGCGAGGCCGTTGGTCGGCCCGGTGCCGGAGCCGGGATAGCCGTACGACGCGGACTGCGGGTACCCGGGCTGCCCGTACGCGGGCTGCCCGTAGCCCGACTGCGGGTAGCCGGGCTGGGAGTAGCCGCCGGTCTGCCCGTACTCGGGCTGTCCGTAGCCCGGCTGTCCGTAGCCCGGTTGCTGCCCGTAGCCCGGCTGGCCGTAGCCGGTCTGCTCGTAGCCCGGCTGGCCATATCCCTGCTGGCCGTAGCCGGACTGCTCGTAGCCCGGCTGGCCGTACCCCTGCTGGCTGTACCCACCGGACTGGGGCCCCGGGTCGTACCCCGACGATCCGGACGAGCCGGACCCGTCACCGGGATGGGCGGTGGTGGGCGGCTGGCCCAGCCCCTGCTCGCGCCCGGAGTCCTGCTCGGCGCCGGACGACCCGGCCTGCTCGCCCTGGGGCCTCGCGAACGGGTCCCCGTCCCGCGGCTCGCGATCCGGCTCACTCATCTGGTCCACCCCAACCCGGGCCGCCGCGCGACCGTCCCTCGTCCTGGGCGGCGGATCGAGGCCACCCGTGTGACGGGGCATCTTTGCACGCATCGGCGACACCGACCGCCCAACGACGCGAATCGGGCCGGGCCGCCGTTCCGGCCAGTGGTCGCCGCCGAGCGCC
>NZ_JBVPVA010000777.1:0-5173 GCF_055612215.1 Actinomycetospora sp.
GTGTCCACCCCGGGCCTCTTCCCCGTGACCCGGGCGCGACGAAGCCTGCCGCGCCGTGACGGCAAGGCGTAGTGGTGGCACCCGAACGAGGAAGGGTCGTTCCGTCGAGTGGTCGACCCGTGCACGGCGTCTCCTAAGGTGTCCCCGGAGGTGGGTGGACGTGGACGTCGATGACCTCGAGGGCTACCTCGACCGCTGGTCCCGCGCGCACGGCGGGTACGACGTCCGGTCCTCGCGACCCACCATGACGTGGCTGCGCCTCGTGCACCGGCTCGCCGCCCCGCTGGCCCGCCGGCGCGTCCCGCCGTCACGGGTGACCCTCACCGGCGCCGTCCTGGCGGTCGCCGTCAGCGGGGTCGCCGGGCTGGGCGACCGCTGGCCGCTGCTCGCGGCGGTCCTGGTCGTGGTCGTCGCGCTGCTCGACGGGGTCGACGGGGCGGTCGCCGAGATCACCGACTCCGCGTCCGCCTGGGGACGGGTCCTGGACCAGCTGGTCGACCGCGTCGGCGACCTCAGCATGGTCGCGGGGCTGTGGCTGGTCGGGGCGCCGGGCCCGCTCTGCGCGGCCGCGGCGGTCCTGACGATCCTCGACGAGTCGATCCGGGGGAGCGCGGCCGCGGAGGGGATGTCGGAGGTCGGCCTGGTCACGATCGCCGAGCGCCCGACGCGCCTGCTCATCGGGGGGCTCTCGTTCGCGGTGGCCGGGGTCGTGCCCACGGTGGCCGGGTACGTCGCGGCCGTCGGCGCGACGTTCTGGGTGGTCCTGGCCGTGGCCGCCACGGTGCAGCTCGTCGTCAACGTCCGGCGACGGCTCCGGGGACTCGCGCGGAACGTGGCGCGCGAGCACGACGAGCAGCCCGAGGCGTAGCCGCGCTCACCCGTTCGACCCTGCCCGGGAAACGCGTTGCGGCGGAGGCGTTAGTTCTTCCGGGGGTGGGGGAACTGGGCCCGCGTCCGACCGTGACGACGCCGAGGAGGAGCGATGGCGGGGTGGAGAACGTGGCTGAGGCCGAGGAGGCCGCGGGCGACCGCACCGCGGAGTGGGTCCAGGCGCTCGCCCGGGCCCAGGCGTCCTTCACCCGCGAGCTCGCCGAAGCCTTCCCCTCGATGCTGCAGCGCGTCGGCGCCGGGATCGGCGCGGTGGCCGGGTCGGCCGCCGAGCAGGCCCGTCGGGTCCCCGGCTTCGCGACCGGCGAGGGCGAGGTCAAGGGCGCCGCAGCGACGGCCGACGACCTCCCGATCTCCGGGTACGACGACCTCACCGTGGATGAGATCGTGCCGCGGCTGAGCGGGCTCTCGGCCGTCGACCTGGGCAAGGTCGACGCCTACGAGCGTCGCACCCGCAACCGCAAGACCGTCCTCGACCGCATCGAGTCCCTCCGCGGCTGACCCCGGCGGACCGCCCCGACGGGCGTCGTCGGGGCGGTCACCCGGTCGCCTCGGTCCACCACTCGACGACGCGCTCGCGGTGCACGAGGGAGATCCCGGGTCGGGTCGTGAGGTGGGCGAGGACGTCGCGGACGGCGGCGGCCCGTGCGGCCTGGCCGCTCCAGCGTGGGTGCAGCCCGATCGTCATGAGGCGGGCGCCGGCGCCGTGGCGGGCCTCGTCGAGCAGGAACTCCGCCGCCCCGATCAGCGTCTCCGCGAAGTGGCGGGGCGTCGCGTAGGTCGGCGCGAGGAAGTACCGCGTGTCGTTGTGGACCTTCGAGTAGGGCACGACGAGCCAGCGGCGTCCCTCGACCTCGGTCCAGTAGGGCAGTTCGTCGTTGACGGCGTCACTGTCGTAGACCAGGTCGGGGTGTGCCGCGGCGAGACGTCGGGTGCGCTCGCTGGGGAACGACCGCACGTACCAGCCCCGGACCGGGCGGCCGACGAGCCCGGGGAGCACCCGCATCGCGTGCTCGAGGTCGGCGCGTTCCTCGTCCTCGCTCATCCGCGTCACCTCGGCCCACCGGTAGCCGTGGCCCATGACGTCGTGCCCGCTCGCCCGCAACCACGCCGCGAACGGAGGGTTGCGCTCGAGGGCGCGGGCACAGACGCCGAAGGTCGCGGGGGCGTCGAAGCGTTCGAGCAGCCGCACGAGCCGCCAGATGCCGACGCGACTGCCGAACTCGTAGTGCCCCTCGGTCCCGAGGTCGCGGATCGTCGGGTCGACGGGGATCGCGTACTCGCCCCAGGCGTCGTTGCCCTCACCGTCGGGCCACGCCGCCTCGGCGCCCTCCTCGACGTTGACCACGATGTTGACCGCGACGAGAGAGCCGTCGGGCCAGGCCTCGAGCGGGGCGTCGGGGCCGTGCCCGACGAAGTCGCGTTCCATGCCCCGGAGGTACCCGGGTGAACCGGCGGGCTCCGGCCGGCGAACCACACGAACCGGACGGGCACGTCGGCCGGATCACAGATCGGGGACGCCGTGGAGCCGGAACAGGAGAGCCTGACCTTCGCGGTCGTGGCCACCGGGGTGCTGGTACTCGTCGCGCCGACCGCCCTCCAGGTGATGTGGCTGCTGGTGCTCGTCGGCGCCCTGGTGGTGCTCACGCAGCGTCGCGATCGAGGGCTGGACGGACCGGGGGATCGCGGGGCCGACGGTGGCGGTCGGTCGAAGGAACGGCAACCCTGACGAACACTATTGTCTGATTTGTGCATTTTCGTCCCGGTTCTCGCCGACGTCTCTCACCCGTTTCGGGTAACTTTCCCAGCTCGTACTCAGGTACGTAACGACAGATCACGGCTCAGCGCTTAAGGGGTCACGGAACGCGGAGAAGCGTTCAGTGACATCGAGGAGCTAGCCATGGTTTCCACTGTCATCCGACGCGTTGGTGTCGTCGGAGCCATGACACTCGCGGGGGCCGGTGTCGCGGCAGGGTCCGCGTTCGCCGCCGACGACGTTCTACCCAGCAACCCCGGCGACCTGGACCTTTCCGGCCTGCAGATCCTGGGTTCGCCGCCCGGTGGTGGCCTGCCCGGCTTCCCGGGTGGCGGTGGTGGCCTGCCCGGGTTCCCGGGTGGTGGTGGTGGTGGCCTGCCCGGCCACCCCGGCGGGAACCACTCGCAGCACCCGCAGCAGCACCGGGGTCAGCACCACTCCCGGCACCACGAGTCGCGCTCCGCGATCCACGCCGTGGACTGCCACCCCGCCCCGCAGCCGGTCCACCACTGCCCGCCGGTGCACCACTGCCCGCCGGCCCCGCACCACTGCCCGCCGGTGCACCACCACCACCACAAGCACCACCAGCAGCACCACAACCACCACCACCACCACAACCACCACCAGCAGCACCACCACCGCTGAGTCCTGCCCGCTGAGGCGGGACGGGATCCGTGGCCCGGCGGCGCACTGGGGAGCTGCGCCGCCACGGTCGACGAATCCGAAGACCGGTCGGGGCCTGCCGAGCACCATCCACGGGGTGGATGGCGGCAGGCCCCGTCCGCATTTCCGGGAACGGTGGACGATTCGTCCGACGCACATCCCGGAGGCGCACCGGCCACGACTCCGGGCGCCATTCGCGCGTTCCCTGCCCCCCGGCTCGGCCGCGGCGACGGCTCGCCGGCAATTCGTCGGCGGCGGCTCCGGCTACGAGCGGCCGCGCGCGGCGTCCTGCTCCGGAACGGCCCGGCCGCTCGAGGCCCAGCAACCGTCGGGTCCGGCAGGCGGCAGGTAGTCGGTGATCGCGTCCCGCCAGGGCTCGGCGCTCGTGTCCGAGGGGTGGTGCCGGGGTGCGGGGGCCGACGTGGCCGGGGGCGCGAGCGGGTGTGCCGTGAGGGCCATGGGTCCGTCCTCGAGCGTGGTGCGAACGAGTCAGACGGCCGCCGGCTGGACCGCGGGGACGGGGAGCGGGCTCCCCGTGAACACCAGGTGAACAGACGAGCCCGCCCCCGTCAACCGCACCAGTGGATCAGGGCGCGTCGGCCTTGCGCACGAACTTGTCGTAGATGACCGCGGCGACGATCCCGCCGACGATCGGTCCGACGAGGTAGACCCACCAGGCGGTGAACTGGCCCGCGACGATCATGGGTCCGAGCGCCCGGGCGGGATTGACCGCGCCGCCGGTCACCGGGCCGGCCACGAACACCCCGACGGCGAGCGCGGCCCCGACCGCGATGGGAGCGACGGCGTCCGCGACGCGGTCGTCGGTCGCGACGGCGATCACGGCGAACACGAGCACGAACGTCACGATCGCCTCGACGGCGAGGGCCTGGAGTGGTCCGACGCCGGACGACGGACTGGTCGCCGCCAGGTGCGCCACGTCCCGCCCCGGCCCGCCGAACGCGGCCCAGACACCGAGCGCCCCGATCACCGCTCCGACGAGCTGGGCGACCAGATAGGCCGGCACGTAGCGCCAGGGGAACTTCCCGGTGACGGCGAGGGCGAGGGTGACGGCCGGGTTGACGTGTCCCCCGGAGACGTGACCGATCGCGGCCACCACGACGAGCAGCGCGATGCCGAAGGCGAGCGGCGTGGCCAGCGAGTCGTAGATCGGGCCGGCGACGGGCCGGCCGATGCTCGCCGCGGTCGCGACGCCGGTGCCCCCGAAGATGAGGATGGCGGTGCCGATGGTCTCGGCGGCCGCAGCCGCGGCCATGTTGACCCCGGTGCGCGACCCGTAGAGGCCGCGGGGGCCGGAGTCGCCGCCCGGGGATCCGGACGATGCCGGGGAGGGCGCCCGGCCCTCGGCGGTGGTGCTGCCGGCTGCGCCGGTCTGGCTGGTCATCGATGCCCCCACGAGACGTGCACCGGGTCCTTGTCCGGTGATCACGGGGCGGTATCCCCTTCCCGCGACGTTTCACGCCTCGTCTCTCCGCACCCGGAGCGGCTGACACGTGTCGGTCGCGCGAACGGTTTCCGACGCGTTCCCGTCGGCGGAATCGTGACGGTTTCTCACCGCGCGAGACGGGGATCCGGGGGCCCGTCACGCACTTCGAGCGAGGAGCATCAGCGATGCTGGCCCAACAGACACCTTCCGGCGGCGGGGGCGGTTTCGACATTCTGCAGTCCCTGCAGAACGCCTTCACCACGTTCCTGAGCTACGTACCCAACGTGATCGGCGCCCTGCTGGTGCTGATCATCGGCTACATCATCGCGCGCCTGCTGCGCGCCGGGATCTCGCGGCTGCTGCGCGGCGTGCACCTCGACGACAAGCTCACCCACGGCCGCGGCGGGGAGTACGTCTCCCGG
>NZ_JBVPVA010000788.1:0-3051 GCF_055612215.1 Actinomycetospora sp.
ACCAGCATCGCGACCGCGGTGATGAGCAGGTAGCTGGTGAACAGCAGCGACACCTGCGCGGGCGTCGCGGAGAGCTGCTGGGCGAGCGCGGGCAGGATCGGGTCGACCAGCCCGATCCCCATGAACGAGATGACGCAGGCGAAGGCGACCGCCCAGACCGCCTTCGGCTGGCGGAACGGACTCGCCTCCGCCCCGTGCGAGGAACCGGCAGCCACGACCTCGACCTCCCTGGCACACGCGTGCGGCCCCGCACTCCGGGGCCCCGCATCTAGTTGTACCAAGCTAAGTAAAGATCGACGCATGATCTCCGCAACAGTGCGCCAAGCGGGGCGCCTCAGGCCTCCGGGACCGGGTCGCTGCGCCAGTCGCGGAGGTTGACCTGGTCGCACTCGAGGGCCATCGCGTCGATCTCCGCCGCGCTCGCGCCGCGCCCCAGGAGCTCGGCGAGGCGGCGGAAGTACTCCTCGCGGGGCGCCCCGGGCACGAAGAGGATGAGGAAGCGGGCGACCTCGTCGCCGACCGCCCGGAAGGCGTGCACCCCGTTCACCGGGACGTGCGCGAAGTCGCCGCTGCCCAGCACCGCCCAGTCCGTGCCGCTCATCACCGCGAGCCGCCCGGAGATCACCCAGAACGACTCCGAGAACCCCTGGTGGTAGTGCGGCACGGCGCCGATCCGCCCGGGGGTCGCGGCGCTCTCGAAGAGCCCGAACCCGCCCCCGACGACGTCGCCGGGCGCGGTGAAGACCGCGGGTCCGGCCTGCTCGGCCCGGTCGCGGAACCGGTAGACGCCGGGCTCGGAGGCGGGCACGGCCTCGGTCGGGAAGCTCATGGACGACTCACCTCACGTGGGAGGGCACGAACGGCGGGCTCACGACCTCGCACTCCAGCGGGCGCCCCCGCACGTCGATCGCCACGACGTCACCCTCGGACAGTCCGGCGGCGGTGTCGAGCAGCGCGAGCGCGATCCCGGTCTTCAGCGTCGGCGAGAAGGTGCCCGACGTCGTCTCCCCCACCGCCGAGCCGCCGTAGGTCACCGGCATGTGCGGGCGCGGGATGCCCCGGCCGGTGGCGCGCAACCCCCAGGCGCGGCGCCGCGGCCCGGCCTCGCGCTCGGCGAGCAGGGCCTCGCGGCCCCAGAACTCAGCCTTCTTCCACCCGACGGCGAACCCGCACCGCGCCTGGTTGGGGGTGATCTCCGGGCCGAGGTCCTGGCCGTGCAGCGGCAGTCCCGCCTCGGTGCGCAGCGTGTCGCGGGCGCCGAGCCCGGCCGGGCGGCCGCCGACCTCCGCGACGACCGCGGCGAGCGCGTCCCACAGCACCTCGGCACCCTCGGCCGGCGCGATCAGCTCGTAGCCGTGCTCGCCGGTGTAGCCCGTGCGGCAGAGCCGGATGGCCTGGCCGTCCCAGTCGACGTCGAGGAAGGCCATGTAGTCGAGGTCGGTGTCGCCGAGGTCGTCGGCGCCGGGGAGGACGCCGGCCTCGGTGAGCACGCGGGCCGACGCGGGACCCTGCACGGCGAGCACGACGTGCGCGTCGTGCTCGTCGGTCACGGTGATCCCGTCGGGCGCGGCCGCGGACAGGAGCTTTCCGACGCCGGCCGAGTTGGCCGCGTTGGGTACGGCGAAGACCTCCTCGTCGCCGACGAGGTAGAGGATCAGGTCGTCGACGACGCCGCCGTCCTCGGCGCAGCACAGCGTGTACTGGGCCTTGCCGGGCACGATCCGGGTGAGGTCGTTGGTCAGGCAGCGGTCGACGAAGGCCGCCGCGCCCGTCCCGCTGATGCGGACCTTGCCCAGGTGGCTGACGTCGAAGAGCCCGGCGGCCTCGCGGGTGGCGGTGTGCTCTGCGACCACCCCGCCCTTGCCCGAGCCCGCGTCGCCCGCGTACTGAACGGGCATCTCCCACCCGCCGAACGGCGCGAAGGTGGCGCCGAGCGCCTCGTGGCGGGCGTGCAGGGGGCTGTGTCGCAGCGGCGTCGATCCCGGGTCGCTCACGGGTCAGGGACCGTACGGCACGCAGACTGTCCGGGGGGCGTCCTAGCATGCCGATCACAGCGTCGGGAGGCTCCCGCGCACCAGCCCAGCGATGGAGGCACGCCCCGTGAGCACCCCGCCCGACCTCCGGCTCAGCTTCGAGGCCGCCACCTCGGCCGAGGTCGACGTCCTCGTCATCGGGACCCGGCCGGAGGTCTCGGAGGCCGACGCCGAGGAGACGGTCACCCCCGGGTCGCCGGTCCTGGTCGGCGCGGGAGGGCTCGACGCGGCGTTCGACGGCGAGCTCGCGTCGCTGCTCGCGCTCGCCGGCGCCGCCGGGACCGCGGAGGAGGTCGTCAAGCTGCCGACCCGCGGTGCGGTCACGGCGCCGCTGGTGCTGGCCGTCGGGCTGGGCCCCGATCCGGACACCCGGGGTGCCGACGGCACCGCCGGCGCTCCCGACCTCGCCGAGCAGGTGCGGCGCGCCGCGGGGGCCGCCGCCCGCGCCTTCCCGAAGTCCGCGACCCGGATCGGCTCCACGCTCTCCGAGCTCGACCTCGCGGCCGCCGTCGAGGGCACCGTCCTGGGCGCCTACACCTTCACCGACTACCGCAGCGCCACCGACGATGAGCCCCTGCGGACCGTGACCTTCCTCGGCGCGCCGGGGGGCAGCGGCGGCGCGCCCGAGCGGGAGTACGCCACGCTGGCCGATGCCGCGATGCGGGCGCGCGCGGTGTGCTCGGCGCGCGACCTGATCAACACCCCGCCGAACGACCTCTACCCGGCCGAGTTCGCCCGCCGCGCGGTCGAGATGGCCGAGGCGGTCGGGGTCGAGGTCGAGGTGCTCGACGAGTCCGAGCTCGCGGCGGCCGGCTACGGGGGGATCCTCGGGGTCGGCACCGGCTCGTCCCGCCCGCCGCGGCTGGTCCGGCTGCGCCACAACCACCCCGAGGCGACGAAGTCGGTCGCGCTGGTCGGCAAGGGCATCACGTTCGACACCGGCGGGATCTCGATCAAGCCGGCCGCGAACATGGACCACATGACCTCGGACATGTCCGGGGCCGCGTGCGTCGTCGCC
>NZ_JBVPVA010000842.1:0-1634 GCF_055612215.1 Actinomycetospora sp.
GACGTCCTCGCGACGCTCGACGACGGCACGGCGCGGGCCCGCCGCACCGCCGCGGGGGCCACGCTCGACGCCGACCGGCGCGCCCGGGACGCGGCCGCCCGCGTGCCCGTCCCCGACCCGGTCTGGCTCGCCCGGCTGGACGCCGCGATCGCCACGGACCGCGCGGGGGTGACCGACGCCGACCGGGCGGTCGACGCGACCGTGCTGCGCGCGCCCCAGGACGGCACCGTCACCGACGTCGCGGTCCGCCCCGGCGACCGGATCACCGACACCTCGCCGCCCGCCCTGCGCCTGGCCGACCTCGGCACGCTCGTCGTGGCGGCGGGCCTCGGGCCGCGGGACGTGGCCGGCGTGGCCGTCGGTGCGGAGGTCGCGGTCACGCTGGACAGCGCAGGGCCCGACGGCGCCGCGCCGGGCCCGACCACGGTCCCGGGCCGCGTCGCCGAGGTGGCGCCGGCGCCCGGGCCCGACGGGCGCTACGGCCTCGTCGTCGAGACCCTCCTGCCGCCGACGGCGCGGATCGGGACCCCGGCCGAGGTCGCCGTCGTGCTCGCGCGCCACGTCGACGTCCTCGTGGTGCCCGCCGCCGCCCTCGGACACGGGCCGGTGGGACCGGTCGTGCTGGTGAGCGGTCCGGACGGTGTCCGCGCACGCCGCGTCGCCGTGGGGCTGACCGGGCCGGAGGGCGTGGAGATCGTCGACGGGCTGGTCGAGGGCGACCTCGTCGTGGTGCCCGGCCCTCAGCGCACCGCGTCGTAGCTCGTGCCCAGCGCGGCGGCGAGCAGGTCGGCGGAGGCCGTGCCCGCGTTCCCGGTGTCGCGGTAGAGCCCGACCTTCCAGTAGCTCGAGAGTCCCGGGTACAGCGTGCCCCCGGGCGGCCGGAAGCCCGCGATCTTCTGCTGGCCGTCGAGCCACACGTCGACCTGCCCCTTCGCGGGGTCGGACGAGAACCGGATGCCGACGACGATCTCGACCGGCTTCCCGGTGACCACCGGCGCGATGTCGGTCGAGAACAGCCGCGCCCCGCCGGGCCGGCCGTAGCCGCCACCGAGCACGAAGCGGCCCTTCTCGACGCGCACCTCCAAAGGCGGCGAGCCGGTCCCGTCGTTCTTCCACTGGGTCGCGAGCTGGAAGCCCCGCGGGTCGGTCGGGAAGGTCGTCGGTAGCACGTAGGTGAGCCGGAAGTAGCGGGTCTGGCCCTCGGTGAACTCGGGGACGTCCGGCTCGATCTCGGCGCGCTGCGACCCCGACGGGACGGTGAACCGGATCGCCTTCGGGGGCCCGTCGACGACGCGGACGCTCGCGCGGTCGGTGATGTTGTACGGCGTGTCCTTGAACCCCGCGAGGCCCGTCGTGGCGATGGCGCCGTTCCACAGCGCCCGCGGTGCGGTGGTCGAGGTCGTCGTCGTGGTCGGCGCGGTGGTCGTGGTCGGCGCGGTGGTCGTGGTCGGTGCGGGCGACGTGGTGGTGATCGGCGTGGTGGTGGTGGTGGGCGGCGTGGTCGTCGTCGGCTTGACCGACGCCATGACCGGGACGACCTTCGGGAGGACCACGGGCGGGAGCGCCACGACCGGCGGTGCCGTCGTGGTGGTGGTGGTCGTCGTCGGGGGCGGCGTGGTGGTCGTCGTCGGGGG
>NZ_JBVPVA010000883.1:0-4088 GCF_055612215.1 Actinomycetospora sp.
CCCCCGCTGCAGCCGCCACGTCGTCGGCCGCGCCCGTGTCCTCGACGGCCTCGTCGGCGCCGTCGTCGACCCCCGGGAGCGCCGCGTGAGCGTCCCCGACCACCTCCATCCCGGCGCCACCGTCCCGGACGCCACCGTCCCGGACGCCACCGCCCCGGACGCCACCGTCCCGCGCGCCACCGCCACGGACGCCACGGTCCCTCCCGCTGCCGCCGCGGCCCGCGCCGCCCGCGAGGGCGACCTCGACGCCGCGCTGCACCTCGCCGACGCGGCCGTGTCGGGCGACGACCCGCGCGACCAGGTCGCGGGCGCGACGGTGCTCGCGGCCGTCCTGCCCCACCGGGGCCTGCTCGCCCGCAGCGCCGAGGTGCACCGCTGGCTCGCCGACCGCCGGGGCGGGGCCGCGCCGGCCGCGACCGTCGCGCTCCTCGGCACCGGAGCGCTCGCCGAGGGCCGGGAGGCGGCCGCGAGCAGGGGGACGGGCACGCTGCCCGGCCTGCGCGACACCGCGGACGCGCTGACCGCCCAGGGCCTGCTCGCCTCCGTCGAGGGCTCGGCCGGCACCGCACTGTCGCTCCTGGTGCGGGCCACCACCGCACTGGCCTCGGCCGCCGAGCATGCCCCGATGGGCGACTCCCCCGCCGCCCTCGGCGCCCTGCTCGCCCTGCACCGCGGCGAGCCCGAGCTCGCCGACCCGCTGCTCGACCTCGCCGTCGACGCCGACCTCGGCGGCCCCGCCCTGCGTCGCCGCCACCTGCTGCTGCGCGGGTGGGCGGCCCTCATGCGCGACGACGAGGAGGCCGCGCGCAAGGCCCTCGGGCTCGCCGCCGACCTGCCCGGGACGGCCGAACCACGCGACGAGCTCGCGACCGTCGCGTTGGAGGTCGCCCTCGCCCGCCGGGCCGGCGAGACCCGCGGCCTGCTCGACCTCTGGTCCCGCGCCCGCCAGGCGCTGCTGCGCCACCCCGTGGACCTGTACTGCCTGCTGCCGGTGGGAGAGCTGGCCATCGTCGCGGCCCGGCTCGGCGAGGACCGCTGGGTCGAGCCCCACCTCGCCGAGGCCACGGCGCTGCTCGACGCCCTCGGCGGGCCCGCGTCCTGGAGCACCTCCTGGCACTGGGCCGGCCTGCACGCGGCGATCACCGCGGACGACCGGGCCGCCGCCGCGGCGCACGCCGACGCCCTCGAGGCCGCCGTCGCCGTCAACGACCGCGCCGCCGCTCCCGCCCGCGCCGCCCGCGTGTGGCTCGCGGTGCTCGACGGGGAGGTCGACGCCGAGGAGGTCGCCCAGGCCGCGGCCGGGCTCCGGGCCGTCGGCCTCGGCTGGGACGGCACCCGCCTCGCCGGCGAGGCCGCCATCCGCACCACCGACCGCGGCGACTCCGCGGCCCTGCTCGCCTGCGCCCGGACCCTGCAGGCCGGGCGGGCCCCCGTCGCGCCGGCCGCGCCCGCGGCCCCGACGGCGGAGCCGGTGCCGGACGCGTCCGCCCGGGCCGCGGCGACCGTCAGGGCCCGGCGCGCGGGGACCTCCCTCACCGAGCGCGAACGCGACATCGCCGCGCTGGTGCTCGAGGGGCTGACCTACCGCGAGATCGCGACCCGGCTCTTCCTCTCGGCCAAGACCGTGGAGCACCACGTCTCGCGGATCCGGCACCGCCTCGGGTCGGAGAGCCGCGCCGAGCTGTTCAGCGAGCTCCGCGTCCTGGTCGGTGCCTCCGGCTCGTGAGCACTTTCCCGTGTCATAGGGCGGAGAAGTGCTCACGAGGCGTCAGCCACCCAGGCGCACCGCTGTGATCCCGCGACTGGTCGGCAGGAACAGGGCGTTCCCGCTGTAGGCCGGGGTCGCGAAGCGCGTCGAGTCCCCCACGGCCACGTTCGCCCGCTGCGCCCCGGTCGCGGCGTCGAGTCCGATGAGGGCGCCGTCCTGCTGCAGCGACCACACCGTCGTCCCGACGATCAGCGGCGACCCCTGCACCTGCGACGGCGCCTTCCAGCCCGGGGTCATCCGGCCGTCGGCGCCGACCCGGACCTGGAGCACTCCCGACGTGCACGGCAGGTACGCGACCGCGCCGCCGCCCTGCACCGGTGCGGCCGCCCCGCCCCCGTACGCCTCGCAGCCGGTGAGCTCGGCCTTCTGACCGCCGACCCCGCCGAGGCCCGCGAGGTCGACGAGGAACACCCCGCCGGCCTTCCCCGCGGTGATCGCGGAGTGGGTGCCGGGTAGCAGGACCGGGCCCATCGACCCCAGGTCGGCGTCGACGGAGTTCTCGTCCGCCCAGCCGACCGGCGCGAACCCGTCGACGAGCGCCAGCCCCGAGGTCAGGCGCAGCACCGAGTCGCTGTGGTCCCAGGCCCCCGAGGTGGCCTCGCCGTTGCCCGTGGTGACGATGACGTCGCCGTTGGGCAGCGCGGCGGGCCCGGACGCGGCCCAGATGCCGGCCTCGCGGTTCGTGGGGACGACGAACGTCTTCGCCGGTCCCGTCCCGGTCGTCGGGAGCCCGACGACGCTGCCGCGGTACTGCCCGCAGTCGCCGTAGTTCCCGCCGTAGGGGACGTAGACGGTGCCGCCGGAGACGAGCAGGGCGCCGCGCTGCAGGTGGGTGGCCGGGTCGACGCCGGGGACGTCGGCGTCCCGCTTGCTCCGGACCCCGCCGCCGGCCGGGTCGATGCCGTAGAGCTGGTGGTGCACACCGGCCTCGGTGGTCGCGACGAACACCTGGCCGGTGGTCGGGTCGAGCGCCGGCGAACCCGTGATACCGATCGGGTCGATGTTGCCGCAGGGCAGCGCGTCACCGGGGACCGGGTCGGCGAGGTGGGTGCGCCACCGGACCGCCCCGGTGACCGCGTCGAGGCCGTACACCGACCCGCCCTCGGTGGCCGCGACGACCTCGCCCGCGACGACCACGGGGCTGCCATAGACCTTGCCGTCCAGCGGCGTCTGCCACGCCAGCGCCGGGTTCGCGGGGTCGGGCCCCGAGGCGACGTAGCCGGTGCGGGCGACGTCGCCGTGGTAGGTGGTCCAGTCCGCGCCGGCGCGCACGCCGCCGCTCGGCGCGGGCGGCGCGGCCGGTCCCCCGGCGATCGGCGGCAGCACCAGGCCCGCCCCCGAGGCGGGCACCGACGGCGCCGGGTACGGCGCGACGGTGGCCAGGGCCGGCGCGGGTGGGCCCGACGCCGCCTGGGACACGCCGGCCGTGTCCGGCGAGCCCGACGAGCACCCCGCCAGCACCACGACCCCGACGACCAGGGGCACGAAGCCCGCCGCCCAACGACTCCACCGCGCGCCCGTGTGCACAGGCCGGATCGTGCTCCGCCCCGGAGGCGGGCGCATCCCGGTACCCGGTGGGCGGGCGTCCCGGAGAGACGGTCGGCGATCCGGGTCCAGTGTCCGCGACCCGGGTCCGGCCCATGCCGGGTCATCGACGGTGGCCGGGCGGTCACCGCCATCCGCGACTCGTGCACGAGATCCGGGTCCCGGGGACCCGGATTCCCGAGGCGTGTGGAAGACCGAGCCCCCTCACCAGCGCTTTCCCTCCCGGACCTGCCGCGCGTCCCGCACCATCGCCGCCTCGGTCGCGGCCCGGTACAGGCAGCCCTCGATCGCCCGCAGCACGAGCACCACGTCGGACAGCCGGCGGGGCCGGGCGAGGCCCGCGTCGCCGGCTGCGCCCCACAGCGCGACCCGGAAGGCGCGGCGGAGGAGCTCGCGCTGGTCGTCGCGCAGCTGGTGGGGCACGAGCCGCACCAGGACCCCCTGGAGGTGCGCCGGGTTCGGCGTCCGTTCGACGTGGCCCGCCGCCTCGAGCCGCCGCACCATCTTCGACACGGCACTGCGGCCGAGCCCCGTCCGTGCGACGAGCAGCTCACTCGTCAGCGGACCGAAGTGGCGCACGGTGTCCAGGCACATCAGCTCGGGCATCGTGAGCCCCAGCCGGCGGGCCGTCTCGGCGCGCAGGCGGTGCGCGAGCGGGAGCAGGTCGTCGAGCACCCGCGTGGCCAGCTCGTCCGCGACCTCCTGCAGCACCGCGTCGCGCGCCGCCCGCTCGGCTCCCGTCACGCCGGTCAGCGTGCCGGGCACGACCCCGGCG
>NZ_JBVPVA010001041.1:0-19248 GCF_055612215.1 Actinomycetospora sp.
ACCCGGGTGAGGACGGCGGCCACCGCGGCCTCCGCGGCGGCCAGGGAGGCCTCGTCGCCGCGCCGGGCGGACGCCACGCCGTCGCACACGGAGCCGAGCAGCAGCTCCCCGGTCGGGGTCGCGATCCGACCGAGCGCGCACGCGTCCTCATTGCGGCGCCGCCGCAGACCCCGGTCGGTGACCGCGGCGCCGGGCCCGAGGCGGAACTCGACGTGGTCGCGCACCGCGGGCCGCCGCGCCCCGCAGTTCCCGCACACGCCCTCGACGGCCTGGTCGGCTCCCGCGCCGCACTCCGCGCAGTCGGCCTCCTCGATCTCCGCGCGGGTGGCCTCCAGCACCGCCCGGAGGTCGGTGTGCTCGCCGGCGGTCCCCGCCGGGCCGACGGACTGCACCGGGACCCCGCCGGTGGGGTCCGGGTCCCGCACGTCCGCGGCCGCGTCGGGCACGGGGATCCCCGACGGTGGCGTCGGACGCCCGGGGCTCGCGCGGTCGGGGCCCGGGCCGTCGGAGCCGTTCGTCGCGGACGGCGGCGCGGAGGACTCGGTCACGTCGGGAAAGCTCCTCGTGGGGCGGGCGCGCGGGGGGAGACGCCGGGATCGTCTCGGCGGGGATCGCCGTGGTCGGGATCATCTTGGTGCACGGCCCCGCGGTCGGCCGCTCCACCCACGCCACGACGCCCGGGACGTTCCTCGCGATCGGCGCGCGACGCCGCGGCCAGGTCCGCGGCGAGGGCCTCGACGTCCGGGTGGCGCTGCGCCGGATCGGGGGCGGTGGCGCGCGCGATCACCGGGTCCAGGCAGGTCGGCCCGCCACCGGCGCCGCGGGGGGCGAGCTGCGGGCGCACCGGCCGGCCCAGCAGGACGTCGAGCGTGCGGCCCAGCGCATAGACCTCGGAGGCGATCGACGGCCCCGCCCCGCCCGGCGCGATCTCCGGGGCGAGGAAGCCCTCGGTGCCCCACACCGGGGAGACGCGGTCGTCGAGCCGGCGCACCGAGCCGAGGTCGACCAGCACCGGCCCACGCGGGCCCACGAGCACGTTGCCGGGCTTGAGGTCGGCGTGCAGCAGGCCCAGCCGGTGCAGGTGCGCGACGGCCGGCGCGATCCCGCGCACCACGGCCGCGGCCGTCGCGGGGTCCGTCGGGCCGTGCGCCGGCTCGCCCTCGACGGGGTCCAGGACGAGGAGCACCGTGCCGTCGGCCTCGACCACGTCGCGCAGTCCGACGAGCGCCGGGTGGCCGCGGTCGAGCAGGAGCGCGGGCGTCGCCGCGTCGGCGTCCCGACGGCGGGCGAGCACGACCGGCTCCCCGCGGGGCCCGACGGCGGTGTAGAGCCAGTCGCCGCCGCGCGCGAGCAGGCCGGTGACCCGCCACCGGTCGAGGACGGTGCCCGGCGCGAGGTCCGGGGTCAGGTCGAACGGGCGGCGGCAGTGCGCGCACGTGCCCCGCAGCCGGCCCGGTCGCCCGTCGCGGGACCGCCCGACCGGGGCGTCGCAGTGCGGGCACCAGCGCCCGGCCTCCGGGAAGAGGGCGGCGGCCCGCTCCAGCAGGGCGACCGGCGCGGGACGTCCCGCGGGTACCGATCGCAGGCCGCGGCGGCTCCCGGCCGCCCGCGTGCGTTGACGATCCACCGCGTGCTCCCCGTGCGCGGGTGACCGGCACCCGCTCGCCCCGACACCGTCCGCCCGGGCACCCGAGGCCCCGCGCGGACGGTCCGAGCACGATACCCCCGCGGCCGCCGGGTCCCGCCGCCGCGCGGGCCCGTTCTCCGCGGACCGCGAGCCCGACGGCGGACGGACCTCGCCGGGTCGGCGACCGGCGCAGGCGCACCGCGCATGCGGGGGCGTCCGCGCGGCCGGTGGTGCGCGGGAGCGGGCCCCCCGCGCCACCGGGGCGGGAAGGTGCGATGCTGGCGCCTCGCACCCCTGTTCGGAGGGTCGGAGCGCACCGGGTTTTGCGCTGCGCGGTCTCCGACCCCGAGCCACGGAGCCGCGCAGTGACGTCATCGACTCCGACCCCGTCGACCGGGTCGCGGACGAGCGAGGACCAGCCCTCCGGTGCCCGGCACCGGGACGAGGGCCCCGGCGCCCCCTCCGACGTCACGGCCGAGGCCACGACGTCCGACCTCCCCACCACCGGCGCGGAGACGGCCGGCCCGGGCGCCCCCGGCCGCGACGGGGATCCCGACCCGGACCTCGCGAAGGTCGCCGCGGACGCCGAGCGCGCCCTCGCGGACGCCGCGAAGGAGGCCGAGAAGGCCGTCGCGGAAGCCCACGACGACGGGCAGGACGCCGTCCGGAAGAACTACGACGACGCGCGGCGCGCGGCCGAGCAGGCGTACGAGCAGTCCTCGGCCCGGACCGACCCACAGGAGTGAGCCCCGCCCCGCGCGAGCGGTGGACGAGGGGCCGGACCGTCGGGCCGGAGCGGGGAGGGGGCCGCGCGATGGGTGTGCAGACGAGGGTGACCGAGCACGGCGTCCTCCTGCGCTTCACCGGCCGCGACCGCGTCTACGCGTGTCGCGGCGGGGTGTTCCTGCCGATCGACCGCGTCCTGGGGGCCCGGACGCTCGGGCGGCGCGACGCCGTCGCGGCGAGCCCGCGGGTACACCTGCCCGGCATCTCGGTGCCGGGGATGCTGCGCGCCGGTGCGTACGGCGTCGGCGAGCGCCGTCAGCTGTGGATGGTGCACGCCGCGACGACGCTGCTCGCGATCTACCTGCGCGGCGTCCCGTTCCACCGCGTGGTGGTCGAGGTCGAGGACCCCGAGGGACTGAGCAAGGTCATCAACGCCGCCCTGCCCCCGCGCGGGCTGCCGCCCGGGGCGCACCGCGGCTGAGGAGGGCGACCGACCCGTCCTCAGCTGCGCGGGCCGACCAGCGCCGCCGCCGAGTCGTAGCTGCGGGCGACCCGCGCGTCGATCAGGTAGAGCACGGCCGTCTGGTCGATCGCCGTGTCCCGGTAGATGCCGGTCTTGAGGTAGGAGTCGTCGTCGGCGTACCGGGTCCCGCCCGGCGGCCGGAAGGCGTCGACGCGCTTCTGGCCGTTCATCCAGGCGTCGACCTGGGCCTTCGTCGGGTCGGTCGAGAAGTGGATGTGCAGCACGACGTCGGTCTGCTGACCGGGGACGGCCGGACCGATCGGCTGCGTGAAGTAGTTCTCCTGCGGGTTGTCGCCACCCGCGCCGCCGTCGACGACGAACTGGCCGTGGTCGATCTTGATCTCGACCGGCGGGCTGCCCTCGCCGTCGTTCTTCCACTGGGCCACGACCTGCCAGCCGTCGGCGTTCACCGGGAAGTCGGCGGGGAGGTTCCACGCGAAACCGAAGTAGGCGTCGTCGCCCTCGCGGTAGGGGTCGATCTGCGGGACGAGCTCGGCACGCTTCCCGCCTCCGGGCACCGTGTAGCGGATCGCCTTGGCCCCGGAGATGCCCGGTGCGTCGACGACCTCGGGGGCCGGGGCGCCGTCGTTGTTGTACGGCGTGTTCTGGAAGTGGGTGAGCGGGTTCGGGCCGGACAGGTCGGCCTGCCAGATCGGGGCCGGCACCGTCTTCGGGTCGGGGGCGCCGGTGAGCGGCGGCGCGGTGCCGACAGCGGTGGAGCCCGAGGACCCGGTCGAGCCGCTCGACGGGTCGTCCGACCCCGAGCACCCCACGATCACCCCGGCGATCAGCAGGACCGACACGGCCAGGCCCAGCAGCCCGTGGACCCGGGTTCCGGTCGACGTCCTCACGGGGTGGCCCCTTCGGCGATCAGCGGTTCGAGCACGAGGCCCGGTTGGTTCTGCACGACGGCCTGCAGCCGCCACTTGTGCGGGAAGAGCGCGAGCAGTTCGCCGTCGGAGCGGCGGGTCAGGACCTCGATGCCGATCGATCCCTTCAACGCCTCGGCTCCCGCGGCGTCGGTGCGCCGCGCGAGCGTGTAGTCGAGCCGCTCGAGCTTGACCGGCGCCGAGAACTCGTCGCCGAGCCGGGCGGCGACCACCTCGAACTGCAGGGGCCCGACGGCGGCCAGCACCGGCGCCTGGTCCCCGCGCAGGTCGGAGGAGAGCACCTGGATGACGCCCTCGGAATCCAGCTGCTCGATGCCCTTGCGGAACTGCTTGGTCTTCGAGGCGTCCGCCACCCGCGCCACCGAGAAGTGCTCGGGGGCGAAGCTCGGGATGGTCGGGAAGGTGACCGGCTTCTCGGCCCACAGGGTGTCGCCCGGGCGTAGCGCGGTCGCGTTGACCAGCCCCACGATGTCGCCGGGGAAGGCCTCGTCGATGGTGGACCGGTCCCGGCCGAACATCGCCTGCGCGTACTTGGTGGCGAACGGGCGGCCGGTGGCGTCGTGGGTGAGGACCATGCCGCGCTCGAACCGCCCGGAGCAGACCCGGACGAACGCGACGCGGTCGCGGTGGGACTTGTCCATCGACGCCTGGACCTTGAAGACCAGCCCGGAGAACGGCGCCTCGAGCGGGCGGGCGTCGCCGGCGGCCGACGGGCGCGGCGAGGGCGGCGGCGCGAGGTCCACCAGGGCGTCGAGCAGCCGGGCCACGCCGATGTTGGACAGCGCGGCACCGAACATCACCGGGGTCGCGGTGCCGGCGTGGAAGGGCTCCGGGTCGAAGTCCGCGCCGATCTCCCCGAGCAGCTCGAGCTCCTCGGTGGCCCGTTCCCAGTCCACGCCCTCCTCGGCGGCGGCCCGGTCGGCGTCGAGGATCTCCTCACCGGCCTTGGACGCGCCGTGGGCGGTGCGGGTGAACCGGCGCATGCTGCCGTCGGCGCGCTCGACGAGGCCGTGGAAGTCCCCGGCGATCCCGACCGGCCACGTGATGGGCATCGGACGCAGCCCGATCCGCTGCTCGACCTCGTCGACGAGCTCCAGGGGTTCGCGGCCCGGCCGGTCCCACTTGTTGACGAACGTCAGCACCGGCACGCCGCGCGCCCGGCACACGTCGAAGAGCTTGAGGGTCTGCGGCTCGAGGCCGCGGGCGGCGTCGAGCAGCATCACCGCGGCGTCCACGGCGGCGAGCACGCGGTAGGTGTCCTCGGAGAAGTCGCCGTGGCCGGGGGTGTCGAGCAGGTTGATCACGTGGTCGCGGTAGGCGAACTGCAGCACCGCGGACGTCACCGAGATGCCGCGCTCGCGCTCCATGTCCATCCAGTCGGACGTGACGCCGCGGCGCCCGCCCTTCCCGTGGACCGCGCCCGCCGCGGAGATCACCTCGGCGTGCAGCGCCAGCGCCTCGGTGAGCGTCGACTTGCCCGCGTCCGGGTGGGAGATGACGGCGAAGGTCCGGCGCCGCCGGGCCTCGCCCGCGGGCGTGTGGTCCGGCCCCGGAGCGCCGCGCTCGCCCGGGTCGGTGTGCGGGGAGACCACGGTCATCCGGTGGTCCTCCCCCTCCGCGTCGCCATCACGATCCAGGTTACGGGGATGGCCGGTGAGACCGGCGTCTGGGGGACGACGCCGCGCCTACGTCACCCGGGTGGTCGCGCACGGCCGGACGGCCGCCTGTCCGGAGCGGCATTCGGGCGTCGACGGGACGCTCGTCGCGGGCAACGGACCGCCGAACGGATCGCCGGCGTTCACCTGTGCCTCACGGGGAGCGGTCCACGGCACACTCTTCCACGGGCAGACCGCCCGGTTTGGCACCGAGGTCGCCGGACCGGCCCCCCCGGGGGGAGGGGACCGCTCCGCCGGGCGGCGCCCGGGACGGGGCCGGACGCACCGCGTCCGGTCCCGTCCACCCGCCCGGGTCACAGGTCGCGCAGCGCCCCGATGAGCTCGGACGACGCGTGCTCGAAGAAGCCGTCGACGTCGGGCCCCGCGTTGACGAGCGCGAGGTGGTCGTACCCGGCCTCGGCGAAGGGCCGCGCCACCGCGAGGTGCCGCTCGGCGTCCGGGCCGCAGCCGAAGGCCTCCGTCATGGTCTCGGGGGTGACCCACGAGGTGGCGGCGTCGAAGTTGACCGGGTTGGGCAGCTCGGCCTGGACCTTCCAGCCGGTGAGGCCGAAGCGGAACAGGTCGCGGGCGCTCTGCGCGGCCTCCTGCTCGGTCGCGGCGTAGGCCAGCGGGACCTCGGCGTAGCGCGGGCCGCCCCCGCCGCTCTTCTCGTAGGTCTGAACGAGGTCGCGGCGCGGCTCGGTGGTGAACAGGCCGTCGCCCAGCTCCGCGGCGATCACCGCGGCGCGGGGCCCGCCGGCGGCCACGACGATCTTCGGCAGCGTCTCCGGGAGGTCGAAGACGCGGGCGTCCTCGAGCGTGAGGTGGCGCCCCTCGTAGGTCCGGTAACCCCCCTGCCACAGCAACCGGATGATCTCGAGGGACTCCCGGAACATCTGGTGGCGGACGTGCACCGCGGGCCACCCCTGCCCGACCACGTGCTCGTTGAGCCGCTCGCCCGCACCGACACCGAGCGTGAAGCGGCCCTCGGCGAGAATCTGCGTCGTGGCGGCGGCCTGCGCGATCACCGCGGGGTGGTAGCGGATGAACGGGCAGGTCACGCCGGTGGCGAGCTCGATGCGCTCGGTCTTCGCCGCCATCGCGGCGAGCATCGACCACGCGAAGCCGGAGTGCTGCTGCTCCGACACCCACGGGTGGAAGTGATCGGAGATCTCGACGAAATCGAAGCCCGCCTGTTCGGCGAGCACGCACTGCCGGACCATCTCGGCGGGCCCGTAGCCCTCGGCGATGAGCTTGTAGCCGATCCTCATGGACGCGGGTGCCCGGTCGGGCGCCGGGCGACCCGCCTCAGGTGCGCGCGCCGGCCCCGTCCAGCGGCAGGTCGGGGGCCACGCGGGGCATGTTGCCGCCGCCGTCGTCGTCGGGCTCCACCCAGATCGTCACCGGGTCGCCCGCGGGCACGCGGATGCCGGCCAGCGGCTGCTGGGCGGTGACCGTGCCGCTCACCGTCGGCGGCGTGTCCGGGTCGGGGTCGACGGCCACCACGCGGGCGGAGATCGCCATCTCGTGCGCCTGGGCGGCCGGGAGCCCCACCAGTGCCGGCACCAGCACGAGGTCGGGCTCGTCCATGCACCGACGGTAGCCATCCCGGGGCGTGGGTAGAAGGGGGGCGGCGGGCCGAGCCGCACCCGGAGGCCTCGGGCAAGATGCCCACGACGCCTCGACGGGTCGGGCGCGCAGGTCATGTCGAGCAGACGGCGGGGCGGTGGCGGCGGGATGGAGCAGCGCACGGTGGGACGGGTGCCGCGCCGGCGCCGCCTCTCGACGGCGGTGGTCGCCCTCGCGGTGGGGACGCTGCTGCTGGCCGGCTGCGCCGGCGGGGCGGGGCTGCCCGCCCTGCAGACCGGCAGCCCGACGAGCACCAGCGCGCCGGCCACCCCGCCGAGCCCGCTCGGCGCCCCCGCGTCGTTCGTGCCCTGCGACGGGGCCTTCGAGTGCGCGACGGTGACGGTGCCGGTGGACTACGCCGCCCCGACCGGCCCCACGATGGGCATCGGCATCGTCCGGGCACCCGCCAAGGACCAGGCCCACAAGATCGGGGTGCTGCTGGTCAACCCCGGTGGCCCCGGCGGGTCCGGGATCGAGACGGTCGAGAGCGGCGCGGTCCCGGCCGCCGTCGCGGACCGCTTCGACGTCATCGGGTTCGACCCCCGCGGGGTCGGGCGCAGCAGCGCGCTGGCATGCCCGATCGGACCGGACACCCCGTACTACGGCGATCCCGATCCCGGCGACGCCGCCGGTGAGGCGGCCACCACCCAGGCCGTCGACCGCTACGACCGCGGGTGCGGCGACGCCTACCGCGCGCTGCTGCCCCACCTCGGCACCCGCGACGTCGCCCGCGACATGGACTCGCTGCGCACCGCGCTGGGCCAGCAGCAGATCACCTACCTCGGCTTCTCCTACGGCACCTCGATCGGCCAGATCTACGGCGAGCTCTTCCCGCAGCGCGTCCGCGCGATGGTCCTCGACGGCGTGGTCGACGTGACCCTGCCCGGCCTCGACTACAGCCAGGCCGAGAGCTTCGAGAACTCGCTGCACCAGTTCGCCGCGGACTGTGCCGCGCGCGCCGACTGCCCGGCCGGTCCCGACGCGATCGCGATGCTCGACCGCGTCCGCGCGCGGGTCGAGGCCGCGCCGCTGCCCGTGGCGGGGACGACACCCCTCTCCCCGGGGCTGCTCGAGCTCGGCGTCGTGCTCCCGCTCTACTCCAAGAGCAACTGGCCGGTGCTCGCCCAGGCGCTCAAGGCGGCCGACGGTGGCGACGGCGGCCCGTTCCGCCGGCTCGCGGCGAAGTACTTCGAGGGCTCGAACTCCGACACCTACAACGCCGTCACCTGCCTCGACAGCTCCTGGCCGCGCAACCCCCAGGACGTCCTCACGCAGGCGCGCGCCGCCGAGGTGCGGGCGCCGCACTTCAGCGGGAACGTCCTCGTCAGCGGCCTGACCTGCGCCGACTGGCCGGTCCCGCCGGAGCCGCTGACCCCGCCGACCGGACGGGGACTCGCCCCGGCCCTCGTCATCGGGACCACGAACGACCCGGCCACGCCGTACCAGAACAGCGTGGCCCTGGTGGGCCGCCTGCCCGGCTCCGCGCTGCTCACCCACCGCGGTGACGGGCACACGGTGTACGGCCAGGGCGTCGCGTGCGTGGACGACCAGGTGAACCGCTACCTCACCGACCTCACGCTGCCGGGGCCGAACGCGGTCTGCTGAGCGCGGGGTCCGTGGTCCGCCAGCGGGTACCCGGCGGGCATGACCACCCCGACACCGCCCGTCCCGCCCGCCGCCACCTCACCCCTGGGGGCGCCCGAGGTGTCGGGCACCACCGAGGTCCTCCCCGCCGTCGTGCAGAAGGTCGTGGCCTACGCGGCGCGCGACATCCCGGGCGTCGTGACGCTCGGTGCCGCCGGCTCGCGGGCCGTCGGCGCGGTGCGCCAGACCCTCACCGGCGGCACGGAGAACGTCGGCGGCGTGCGGGTCGAGCTCGAGCGGGACACCGCGACGATCGGGCTCGACGTCGAGATCGAGTACGGCGTGGGCGCGAAGGAGCTGACCCGAGCGCTGCGCCGCCACGTGCCCGAGGCCGTCGAGCAGATCGCGGGGGTGCGCGTCACCGAGCTCAACATCGTCATCACCGACGTGCACCTGCCCGGGCGCGAGGAGCCCCCGACCACGCCGCCCCCGCCGAGCGCGCCGGCCGCGACGCTGTAGGGCGCCGGGCGGGACTCAGACGACGTTGCGGAAGAACGTGATGATCGAGGTCCCGGCGGACGCCAGGTCGGCGAGGATGTTGTTGACCGTCGCGGCCGCCGTCGCCGGCGAACTGATGATCCAGAAAATCACGAGGATCCCGACGAGGATGCCGACGACCTTCCCAACGGACACAGCGTCACCATACCTTTACGCCGGGTAGGACACACCAGGGAGTGACTCGGTCTTTCACCGGGATGGTGCACCAATTCCGGCGTGTGGGCGAGCGGTGGCCCGGCGTGGCGGCTCGCTATCGTCGTCGCATCAGTGCCACCACCGATCCCACCAGCCCCTCGCCGGCGTCCCGGCCGCGCGGGGGGCCGGGTGCGCGGCGCCTCGTCGGCTCGGCCGGGATCGGTGTCGTCGTCTCGGGTCTGCTCGTCAACGTCTACCTCGCGGTGGTCGCCCGGGCGCTCACCCCCGCCGAGTACGCGACCTTCGGCGCCTTCTGGGCGCTCGCCCTCGTCCTGGGCTTCGGGCCCTTCCTGCCGCTCGAGCAGGAGCTCGCCCGCCGGCTCTCGCTGCGGGAGTCCCGCCGGCAGGTCCTCCTCGCCGGGGTGGCCACCGCGGCCGTCCTCGCCGGCCTCGCGCTCGTCGTCCTGCTCGCGGCCTACCCGCTGGCCTCGCGCTCGCTGGACGGCGACCCCTGGGCCTTCGGCGCCCTCGCGGCCCTCTGCCTGGTCTCGGCCGGCCAGTTCCTGCTGCGCGGGGTGCTCATCGGCACCGACCGCCTGGTGCGCCACGGCGCGGTGATGGTGCTCGACGCGCTGCTGCGCCTCGGGTGTGCCGTGGTGCTGTTCGCCGCGGGTGGCACCCGCGCGTCGTTCTTCTGCTGGGCCCTCGTCGCGGCGATCGCGGTGGCGCACCTCCCGCTGATCCCGGGCGCGTGGCGCCGGGCCGAGCACGAGGTCGACGACGCCGCGTCCGACCCGGCCCGCCACACCGCCCGTGCCCTCATGGGGTCGGCGACGCCGCTGCTCGTCGGCTCGGTCTGCGCGCAGCTGCTGCTCAACGGGCTGCCGGTCGTGGTCGTCGCGCTGGCCCACGGCACCGCGCAGGCCGCCGCCGGCGTGTTCGTCGCCGCCTTCACCCTGGCCAAGGCGCCGCTGTCGATGGTCGTGCCGCTGCAGTCCGCGGTGGTGCCGACCCTGACCCGGCTGCTCGCGGCCGGGCGGCGCCGCGAGGTGCTGCGCCTGCTCGCGAAGGGCGCCGCGGGCCTGCTCGGGCTCGCCGTCGTCGGGGTGCCGCTGGCCTGGTGGCTCGGTCCGGCCATCGTGGAGCTGGTGTTCGGGTCGGAGTACCGCATCCCGGGCGTCCAGCTGGCCGTGATCGTCGCCGGGGTGCTCGCGCACGTCGGGCTCGTCGTCGTGACCCAGGTGCACGTCGCGCGCGGGCGGCACGTGGACGTGGCCGCGAGCTGGCTCGTCGGGCTCGTCGTGGCCGGCCTGACGTTCGCGCTGGTGCCGGGCGTGGTGGTGGCGGGTGAGGTGGCGTTCGGGGCCGGCTCGGCGGTCGGCGCGGTGGTCAGCGCCCTGCTGCTGGTCCTGTCGCCCGAGACGACCGGGCCGGTCACGGCCCGTGGGACCGACGACGGAACGGTGCAGACGTGAGCGCGGAACAGGCACCCGGCAGCCACGAGGGCACTCCGGACCACTACGACGCCGACTACTACGCGGCCAACGGGCAGGCGGGCGACCGACCGGCCCTGCGGCTCTACACGCGTCTCGTCGCGCGCTACACCGACGGCGGGCCCTACCTCGACTTCGGCTGCGGGACCGGGCACCTGGTGCGCCGGCTCTCCGCGCTGGGCCCGGCGTCGGGCTTCGAGCTCTCGGAGTGGAGCGCGCGGGCGGCCCGCGGGAACGCCCCCGGCGCCACGATCACGACCTCCGTCGACGAGCTCCCCACCGCGGGGTTCGGGGCCCTGACCGCCGTCCACGTCCTCGAGCACCTCGACGACGCCACGGCCACCGAGGTCCTGGCCACCTGGCGGCGGATCCTGCGCCCCGGCGGGCAGGCGCTCGTCGTCATGCCCGACCCGGCCGGGCGGGGGCGCCGCCTGGCCGGGGACGCGTGGATGGGGTTCGCCGACCCCACCCACATCAACCTCAAGCCGCACGCCGAGTGGGCCGCGTTCCTGCGCGAGCACGGGTTCACCGTCGAGCGCGAGGGCACCGACGGACTCTGGGACGTCCCCTACTCGCGGCTACCGAAGCTGCTCGACGCGGCCCGGTACGCGGTGCCCGCGTTCGTGCAGTTCCTGGCCGGTCGGATGCTGCTGCGCCCGGGGACCGGCGAGTCGTCGGTGTTCGTCCTGAGGTGCGCTCCGCGCTCGTGAGCACTTTCCCGTGCCATAGGGCGGAGAAGTGCTCACGGGCGCGCAGCGCCCCTAGGGAGTCACGCCCGACACCCGCCGCGCCCCGGGCACCGTCGTGTACGCGCCGCTCGGGTACGGGTTCTCGAAGAGCATGAGGACCACGTTGTCGTCGACGTCGGGGAAGTCGTGCAGCCGCGTGCGCAGCGTGGTGACGTCGGCCTCGCGGTAGGCGTTCCCGACGATGCCGCCGTTGTCCGGCTTCGCCGTGAAGTCGGCGAGCGAGGAGTCGGTGCTCTCCCCGAAGCCGAGGAAGCCGTCCATGGTCTGGTTGACCCCGCCGCCCTGGATCGGCTGGTGGATGCACGGGAAGAGGAAGGAGTTCTCCCAGGCGACGGTGAACGTCCCGTCGCGGGGGAGCACGGTCGTCATCGGTGCCCAGCGCTGGGCCAGCGGGGCGGTGAAGGCGAGCCAGCCCCCGACGTCGGTGGTGGTGTCGGTGGCGACGAGGCGCACGAGCGTCGCGTCCGGCGGCAGCACCTGCGACTTCGTCATGTCGATGTCGCGCCAGCCGGTCCCGTCGCCGGTCTCGCGCACCGTGCTCGAGCCGAGCGGCTCGACGTCGGGGACGCCCGGGTCGCCCCGCCCGTACTCGAGGCGCAGCGAGTTGCCCTGCCCGAGCCGGCCCGAGACCTCCGTCGTCAGCGCCACGTCGCGGGTGGGGCCGGACGGCAGCCGGAACCAGCCGGTGGTGAACGTCCCGGTCCGGGCGTCCGGCGAGCGTCCCTCCGACGGCGGGCGGAAGCTGCCCCACACCGGCAGGCCGCGCGGCAGTCCGGGGGGTGGCGGACTGGACGGGAGCACCGCGTCGCGCAGGAACGCCTGGTCCTCGGGCTCGTCGTCGGCCGCGGGGACGGGGCGCAGCGGCAGCAGGGCCGTCTGCTGCGGGGTGAGCACGTCGATCGCGCGCTCAGCGCCGCACCGGGTGGCCGAGGGGTCCTGCCAGGCGTCGCCGGCCGGTGAGTAGGTCTGCGTGGTGTTCGCCGCGGACAGGGCGAAGTCGGCGACCATGCGCCCGGTGCTCGCGGCCAGCGCCACCGTGCACAGCAGGGGGATCGCCAGCATGAGCGACCACGGCCGCCAGTCGCGCCCCCGCCACGTCGTGACCAGCACGACGCCGAGGGTCAGGACGACGAGCACGAGCGCCCACCACTGCGGCTGGTCGAAGTAGAAGCCCTTGACCGACGGGTAGTCCAGCCACGACGGCATGCCGAGGCCCCACATGAAGCCCCACCGGTTGCGGCCGTGGCCCGCCAGCGCGATCACCGCCACCGCCGCGACGGCCGCGGCGAGGACCGCCGGGACCGGCACCTTCCCGTCGCGGGTCGCCACCGCCCCCCGCACCAGTCTCGGCCCGGCGACGAGGACCAGCGCCAGGAACGCCGCGCCCACGCCGGCGATGGCGCCGAAGTGGTGCGAGGGCTTGCTCGGGGTCGGCAGCAGCAGGACGAACGCCAGCACCGTCGTCCAGCCCGAGAGCATCAGCCGGCGCGGTACCGGCAGGTCCCGCACCCGGGCGATCACCGCGGTGACGAGGAACCAGACCAGCGCGAGCAGGCAGAGCAGCACCGCGGTGCGCTTGGCGTAGGTCCCGAAGCGGGAGGTCTCGTTGAGCAGGTTCGCGTAGCGGTTGAACTCCAGGTACCAGGTGTCGGCGCGCTGGATCGGCGCGAAGATCAGCTGGGAGCGCACGAAGTCGCCGTAGGTGCCGTCGGCGAACCCGGCGACGGCCCCCAGCGCGCCGGGCGCGATCACCACCAGCCAGCGCGGCGGGATCTCCCACCAGTGCGACGACCGCGCCCGGATCACCCGCCACGCCGTCGGGCTGGCGGCCAGCAGCGGGGCGAGGCAGATGAACCCGGTCGGGGCGGTCATCAGCCCGATCCCACCGAGCCCGACCGCGAGCGCCAGCAGGTCCATCCGCTCGCGCTCGACGCCCTCGGCGACGACGGCCAGGGCCGCGGCCGCGAAGACGGCGGTGTAGGGCTCGGGACGGGTGCCGACGTCGTAGGGCAGCCACCACGCGAGGAACGCCACCCCGAGCACCGCCCGGCTCGCGAAGGCCAGCCACCGGTGCTCGCGCCACGGGTGGGTCACGCCCGGGCAGCGTGCGACGAACACCCGGATCGCGAACCAGGTGAGGATGCCCAGCACCACCGACGGCACCCGTAGCGCGACGGGGGAGCCGCCGGCCTGCTGCTCCCACCAGGAGAGCAGGTAGTACGGCCAGGAGAACGGCGTGAAGCCCTGGTTGTAGAGCTGGTAGTAGTTCGGGACGTAGCCCGCGAACGGGACGTCGGCGGCCATCGCGGCGTAGTAGCCGTCGTCGTCGGTCAGCGGCGCGAGGTAGAGCCAGGAGAGCAGGGCCACGACGACGACGGGGTCGACGAGCCGGGGCCGGAACCGGCCCAGCCCGGCCAGCACCTTCGCGTCGATCCGCGCCCACCACGCCGGGGCCCACGGCGGGGGCGCCCAGCGCGGCTCCGGGGTCCGGGCGTCCATCGCCCCGGTCGTGCGTGTCGCGTCGGTGCCGGCGGGCGCGGCCTCCCGCCAGCGGGTCCGGCGCCGCCCGAGCCAGATCGCGACCGTCGTCGCCAGGCCACCGAGCACGACGGCCAGGAGGGTCGCCGTGATCAGCCCGGACTTGAGGGGGCTCGGCGAGCTCGCGTAGCGGTCGTCGGGGTGGACCGCGACGGCGAGGTCGGCCGTCGTGGCGCCGGGCAGCGCGCGCAGCGAGGTGGACAGCACGTCGACGTCGGGCAGTGCGCTGATCGGCTTGGCCGCCGGCTCCGAGTTCGGCGGGATGTTCTTGACCTCGTCGGGGTCCGGCTCGCCCATCCGCGGCGTCAACCGGCCGAGCGGGATGCCGTTGCGGCTCACCGCCACCCGGGCGGCATCGCCGTCCACGTCGTAGGAGCAGTCGCCCGCCGGCAGCCGCTCGGCGACGATGTCCTTCCCGGCGCTGCGCACCGTCACCACGTCGGCGCGGACCCGCACCGAGAGCGCCTTGTCGTCGAAGTCGCCGGAGGTCGGCGACATCGTCGTCAGGAGGTAGCCGTCCTGCGTCGCGCCCGCCGCCCGGGCCGCCCGACAGCTGAACCGCACGGTGAACGACTCCGGCTGGTAGGCGGTCAGCATGAGCATCGTCGGCTCGGGCCGGGTGACGTCGACCGGCCAGCGGATCTCCGGGGCGTTCTGGACCACGGGCGCGAACGGCAGCAGCACCCCGCACACCACCGCGACGAGCGCGGAGGCCACCGCGACGACCCGCGCGACGAGCAGGCCGTCCAGTCCCCAGTCCTCGGGGCCCCAGCGATCCGGGCCGTCGTCGGGGGTGAAGACGTCGGTGGTGCCCGGCGCCGGCGGGGGAGCCTCGAGGCCGTCCGGGTCGTGACCCGGGCCGTGGCCGTTCGTCCCCGGCTCGGCGGTCTCCGGGCGGGCGGTGGCCGGGGTGGTGGCGGAGGCGAGGTCCTCGGTGCGCTCGCTGCGCCGCACCGGCACGAGGCGGCGCAGGAGCAGGCCCGGACCGGTCCTGACCCCGGAGTCGGCGTCGGTGGACCCGGACGGCTCGACACCCCGACCGGTGCCTTCCCCCACGCCACGCTCCTTCTCGTCCGCCGCTCCCGCCGGACGATGACGCTAACAACCGCGCGACGCGGCACCCGTGAAGCGGGCCGCGGAGCGGCCGGGTCGTGCGCAGGTCGTTAGATTCGGATCCGGGCGCCACGCGGTCGCCGCCCGACCTGTCGAGGAGGCCCGCCTGACCACCACGACGACGTCGCGGCCGCCGGCCGTCGACGACCCGCCCCTCCCGCGCCCGCCGCGGGGTCGGCGGGTCGCGGCGGAGCTGGGCGTCGTCGTGGCGTACCTGTTCGCCTCGGGGCTGCTGTACCACCGGGTGCTCGGCGACCTCGCCGGGCGCGCCACCGGCTGGGTGTCCTCGGACTCGTCGTTGTTCACCTGGTGGCTGGGCTGGACCTGGCACGCGCTCGGCCACAGCCTGGACCCGCTGGTCTCGCCGGGCCAGAACGCCCCGGACGGCGTCAACGGCATGTGGAACACCGGCGTGCCGGTGCTCGGGGTGCTCCTCGCGCCCGTGACCGCGACGGCCGGACCCGTCGTCGCCGACAACGTCGCGATGATCCTCGGCCCCGCCGTCTCGGCCTACGCCGCGCACCGCGCGCTCACGGTCCTCGTCGGGCCGCGGTGGATCCGGGCGCTGGCCGGGCTGGTGTACGGGTTCTCGCCGTTCGTGATCGCCCACGCGTGGGTGGGCCACGTGAACCTGGTGTGGTCGGTGCTCCCGCCGGTCCTGCTCTGGGCGGCGGTGCGGGTGCTGGCGGGACGCGCCCCCGACGGCCGGGCGGCGCGGCCCTGGCGCGACGGGGCGCTGCTCGGGCTGGCCTTCGCCGTGCAGGTGGGGCTCTACACCCAGACGGTCGCGCTCGGGGCGGTCGCGCTCGTCGTCGTCGCCCTGGTGCTGGCGGTGTCCGCGCCGCGGGCCGTGTGGCGGCGCCTCCCCGCGCTCGCCCACTCGCTCGCGGCCGCCGGCGTGGTGGTGGCCGTGCTCTGCGCCTGGCCGGCGTGGGTGCTGCTGCGCGGACCCAGCCGTCCGCAGGGCTCCATCCGCGACGCGGTGACGATGGGCGCGGACGCCGCCAACCTCGTCGTGCCGTCCCCGCTCACCGCGATCCGCCCGGGTAGCGACGCGCTCGCCGCCGGGCTGCGCGCCTACCCGGGCGAGCAGGGCTCCTACCTCGGGGTGGCGATGCTGGCAGTGTTCCTCGCCGCGGTGCTGCTGGTCCGCTCGCGCCCGGTGGTCCTCACGGCCGTCGTCACCGTGCTGCTCGGGGTCCTCTCGCTCGGCACCTCCGTCGCCGTGCTCGGGCGCGACACCGGCGTCCCCCTCCCGTGGCGGGTGCTGGTGGACCTCCCGCTCGTCGGGCAGGCCGAGGCCGGCCGGCTGGCGCCGTTCGTGGCGCTCGGCGTCGTGGCGGTGTGGGCGACGGCCCTGGAGCACCTGACCCGGCCGGTCGGGGGCCGCGCCCGCCGCGTCGGCTGCGTGGCCGCCGCCGTGGCCGTCCTCGCCGCGGCGGTGACCTGGGTACCGGCCGACGACCAGCTCACGACGGTGGCCGACGTCCCGGCGTTCTTCACGGCCGGGGCGCCCGGCCTCGGGCCGGCGGCGCCCGACGGCGGCCCGCCGATCGTCGAGATGGTGCCGCGGCCCTCGCAGGTCTGGCAGGGCGGCGGGGACCCGCTGCGGTGGCAGGCGCTCGCCGGGTACTCGTTCCGGCAGACCGGCGGCTACTTCATCGGGGGGAGCCCGACCGCCCCGGTGCTCTACGAGGGTGCGGTCGGGGCCTTCCAGCGCGGGGTCGCCGACGGCGGGCGCGGGGACGTGGCGGCCGCCCGCGCCGACCTCGCCGGGCGACGGGTGAGCGCGATCGTCGTCGTCCCCTCAGCGGTGACGGACCCCGACGCCGTGCTGGGGTGGGCACGCGCGGTGGGCGGCGGGCCGGGCCGTGTGGTCGACGGCGCCTGGATCGTCCCCGTCTGTCCCGCGGGTCGTTGCCCGGCGTGACTCGATCGATCCCGTCAGGGGATACCGTGGATCCCCGACGAGTTCGACCGGTGACGGTCGGTCCAGCGAGGAGCAGGGGAGGCGCGGCCATCGCCCGCAGGGACTCGCCCGTCGAGAACGACCTGGTCATCGTCCTGACCTACTACTCGCCGTACGTGTCGGGCCTGACCAACGTCGCCCGGGACGTGGCCGAGGGCCTCGCCGCGCGCGGCTGGCGCGTCTGCGTCGTCGCGAGCAAGCACGAGCCCTCTCTGCCGACCCACGAGACGATCAACGGCGTGCGCGTCGTCCGCGCCCCGGTGCTCGCGAAGGTCGGGAAGGGGACGATCGGGGTCAACCTGACCCGCCTCGCGCTGCGCGAGATGCGTCGTTCGCGGGTCGCGAACCTGCACCTGCCGCTCGTCGAGGCCGGTCTGCTCACCTGGCTCGCGCCCGTTCCGGTCGTGTCCACCTACCACTGCGACGTGAGCCTCCCGCCCGGGATGATCAACGCGGCCCAGCGCGAGGCCGTCGACCGCTCCAGCCGGGCCGGACTGCGCCGCTCCGCCGCGACGGTGGTCTCGACCGAGGACTACGCCCGCTACAGCCGGCTGTGGCCGGTGATCGCGCCGAACATGGTCGCGATCCCGCCGCCGTGCGTGCCGGTGCGCCCCGGGGAGCCGACCTACCGGCGCGGGCGCGGCTTCCACGTCGGGTTCCTCGGGCGGATCGTCGAGGAGAAGGGCGTCGAGCACCTCGTCGACGCGTTCCTGGCCCTGGACGACCCCGACGCCCGCCTGCTCATCGGCGGTGAGCACGAGTCCGTCGCGGGCGGCAGCGTCGTCTCGCGCGTCCGGGCCCACGCCGGCGACGACGACCGCATCCAGCTGCTGGGCTTCGTCCCCGACCAGCGGCTGGCCGAGTTCTACGCCTCCATCGACACGTTCGCCCTGCCGTCGGTCAACGCGTTCGAGGCGTTCGGCATCGTGCAGGTCGTGGGGATGCTCGCGGGGGTACCGGCCCTGGTGAGCGACCTGCCGGGGGTCCGGCTGCCGGTCGCGCGCACCGGGTTCGGCAGGATCGTCCCGGCGGCCGACGTGGCGGCGCTGCGCGACGGGCTGGCCCGGCTGCGCGACAGCCCGCCCGATCCGGTCGCCGGCCGGGCGGCCGCGGCGGAGGCGTTCAGCGTCGAGGCCGTGCTCGACGACTACGAGGCCGTCTTCACCAAGGCCGCCGGCTGACCCGGCGCCGCCGACCGAGAACCCAGGAGCCCCCGACCGTGACGACCGACGGCCACCTCGACGACGTCTCCCGCACCTGGACCAAGCTCGGCGACGAGGACCCGATGTGGGCGGTGCTCACCGACAAGGGCAAGCGCGGGCGGTGGAGCCCCGCGGAGTTCCTGGCGACCGGGGTCGACGAGATCGCCGCGGTGACCGCGCGCCTCGCCGAGCTCGGTCTCGACGTCGGGCGCGAGCGGGCCCTCGACTTCGGCTGCGGCGCGGGCCGGCTCTCCCACGGCCTCGCGGTCGCCGGGTTCGACGAGGTCCTCGGCTGCGACATCTCGCCGACGATGCTCGACAAGGCCCGCGAGATCGTGCCGGACCCCGCGTGCCGGTTCGTCCAGGTGACGGGCACGGACCTGTCCGCGGTCGAGAGCGACTCGGTCGACCTCGTCTACTCGTGCCGGGTGCTGCAGCACATGCCGCCCGCGCTGGCGCACGGCTACGTCCGGGAGTTCTGGCGGGTCGCGCGCCCCGGCGGCGTCGTGGTGTTCCAGATGCCGACACAGCCGTCGGCCTCGGTGGCGGGCCGCGTGCTGGGCGCCCTCCCGGTCCCCGTGGCCCGGTTCCTGCGGCGCGGGATGGAGATGCACGGCACCCCGGAGCCGGAGGTCCGGGCCCTGGTGGAGTCGCTCGGCGCGCGTGTCGTGGCCGCCGACCCGGACACCAGCGCCGGTCCCCGCTGGGACGGCCGTCTCTACGTCACGACGAGCGCCTGACCTGGGCGGACGTACGATCGGGTGACCCCGTCGGGGTGCCGCGTTCGTCCGCGGCGCGCCCCTCACTACCCTCGCCGACGTGGCCGTGGACACAGGCGGGACCGCTGACGTCGCCGG